>JANPEU010000262.1:0-5367 GCA_031423175.1 Bacteroidota bacterium | reverse complement strand
TCCTTCCGGCAATTCTGTTCCTAATGACTCGCAGTTATCTTCCAGCACAATTATTTTTTTTTCATCACCTATTTTTTTAATGCGATCAAGATCACCTGTTAAGCCCAGCACATTGGTAAGGAATAAAAGTTTTAGGTTGTGCTTCGCCAGCACATGTTCAATATTAGCAGAGGTTACATTAAGCACCTGCGGTTCGCAATCCAATGGAACAGGTTTCAATCCCAATTGTATAATCGGCATTGTGTTGGTGCTCCAGGTAATAGCAGAAAAACCGGCAGCATCTTTATCTTTTAATTTGCCCTGGTTTTTTAAAGCCTGGATCATGGCGAGGTTGGCGCTGCCACCGCTGTTAAATAAAACAGCATATTTTCTTCCCTGGTAAGCTGCGAACTTTTTTTCAAATGCTTCGCATTCTTTTCCCATACTCAGTCGATCGGTACGGAGAATAAAATCAGCCAATGCTTTTTTTGTTTCTGCTTCATGCAAAAACGTATGCTTCATTAATGGAACTTTAAAACTCATTAACTGTTCTTTTGTTTTTTATATTCTTCTATTGTTTGATTAATTCCCTGTGCAAGTGAAATGTGTGGGGTAAACCCAAGATTTTTCAACCTGCTTACATCCAAACATTTCCTGGGCATACCATCGGGTTTTGTTTTATCAAAAACAATTTCACCTGTAAACCCTGATTGTTCAGCTATTAATTCAGCCAGCTCTTTTATGGAAACATCTTCCCCAACGCCTACATTAATAAAATCGGGTGATGAATAATTTTCAAAAAGAAAAACGATTGCATCAGCACAGTCATCCACATGCATAAACTCACGGCGTGCATTTCCACTGCCCCATACTTCAACTGATGCTGATTTTTTTTCTACTGCATCAACAAATTTTTTCACCAATGCACTCAGCACATGTGAATGTGCCGGATCAAAATTGTCATTGGTACCATATAAATTACAGGGCATTACTGACACTCCATTAAACCCGTATTGCCGATGATAATATTCAATCATTTTTAATCCCGCAATTTTAGCAATGGCATAACCCTCATTGGTTGGTTCCAGTTTTCCTGACAATAAATATTCTTCCTTCATCGGTTGCGGGCATTCACGGGGATATATACAGGAACTGCCGAGGAATAAAAATTTCTTTACTCCGTTTGCATAAGCTGAATGAATAACATTATTCTGAATGCAAAGATTCTTGTACAGAAATTCACCGGGGTATTGAATATTCGCACCAATACCTCCTACCCTCGCTGCAGCCAAAATCACGTATTCCGGTTTTTCTGTTTTAAAAAAATTCTCAACATTCTGCTGAATGGTAAGATCCAATTCTGCAGAACTGCGTGTAACAAAATTTACATAACCGGCCTGCTGCATTTTTTTAAAAATAGCAGAGCCCACCATTCCCCGATGACCGGCAATAAAAATTTTTGCTTCTTTATCTGTCATTCAGATTGATTCAATGGGTTAAAGCCCTGCTTTTTTAATAAAAGTTCTTTGCTGAAATGTTCTAGGTCGGCTTGTACCATTTCTTTTGCGAGTTGCTGCACAGAATGTTTGGGCGCCCATCCCAATTTTTCTTTTGCCTTTGTTGCATCACCCAGCAACTGATCAACTTCTGTTGGCCTGAAATAACGTTTATCTATTTCAACTACCACATCATCTTTCTTCAAGCTGCAGTTTGTATTGTTTACAGAAACTACTACTGCGGTTTCATTTATCCCGTTTCCTTTAAATCCTATTTCAACACCAGCATATTCAAAAGCCATTTTTAAAAAATCACGTACGGATGTACTTACGCCGGTAGCAATCACAAAGTCTTCCGGTTCATTTTGCTGAAGCATCAGCCACATGGCTTCCACATAATCCTTTGCATGGCCCCAGTCCCGTTTTGCATCCAGGTTACCCAACCACAATTTGTTTTTTAAACCCAGCACTACTTCGGCTGCACCGCGGGTTATTTTTCTTGTTACAAATGTTTCACCCCGCACAGGGCTTTCATGATTAAATAAAATTCCGTTGCAGGCAAACATATTATATGCTTCACGGTAATTAACAATGATCCAGTACGCATATAATTTAGCAACGCCATACGGTGATCTTGGATAAAAAGGAGTTGTTTCATTTTGCGGGGTAGCCTGTACTTTTCCATACAACTCAGATGTAGAAGCCTGGTATATTTTTGTTTTCTTTTCCAATCCTAGGATTCTGACTGCTTCGAGAATACGCAATGTACCCATACCATCTACATTTGCAGAATACTCAGGTTCTTCAAAACTTACATGCACATGGCTCATGGCCCCAAGATTATAAATTTCATTGGGCTGTACCTGCTGAATAATGCGGATGATATTGGTGGAATCTGAAAGATCGCCGTAATGAAGGATCATCCTCACATTTTTCTCATGCAGATCTTTGTATAAATGATCAATACGCTGCGTATTGATAAGTGATGTACGTCTTTTAATACCGTGCACTTCATATCCCTTTTCCAGTAACAGTTCTGCTAAGTAGGCTCCGTCCTGACCCGTAATACCAGTTATAAGTGCTTTCTTCATCTGCTTTACCGTTTCGGCAAAAATAAATGTTTTTGATGCAGATAAATCAATCATTTATTCTGCATAAGAATAAGTTGCTTTCCATTATTTTTGAAGTGAAAGGGCAGGAATATTTTTAAAAATGGTCATTACAAAAATCATTGGTGGGTTAGGCAATCAGCTGTTTCAATATGCAGCCGGCAAATCGCTTACACTTCATCATGGCACAGAACTTAAACTGGATTTAACAGCTTTCAAAGACTATACCCTGCGCAATTTTTCGCTTGACTTGTTTAACCTGCAGTATGAAATTGCAGGAGAAGCTGAAATAAAAAAATTCACTGAAAGAAATTTACTGGATAAATTCAGGGATCAGTTTAACCTGTTATCAAATGGAAAATATTACCGGGAGAAATTCTTTCATTTCGATAAAAATTTTTTCAACCACCCAGCGGATGTTTACCTGAAAGGCTATTGGCAAAGTGAAAAATATTTTTTACCCGTTGTAGAAATAATAAGAAAAGAGTTTATAATTAAACAGGAACAGATAATGAATGTAGCTGCATTGGCAACAACCTTGAAAGAAGTTGAATCTGTTTCAATACATATCCGCCGTGGCGATTATACAAATCCCGCAATATTAGAAATGCATGGCATCCTTAGTTCAGCTTATTACCAACAGGCTATTGACAAAATTTTAAAACATTTTCCGGATGCGGTATTTTATATTTTTTCAGATGATATGAATTGGGTAAAAGAAAATCTGAAAATTGAAAACAAAGTCTATGTGTCCGGGGAATTATCAAAAACGGCAATAGAAGATTTTTACCTGATGAGCCAATGCAAACATAATATTATTGCCAACAGCAGTTTTAGCTGGTGGTCTGCCTGGTTGAATAACAACAAGGAAAAAATAGTGATAGCCCCGGAAAGATGGTTTAATACAAAACCAACGGATACGCAAGATCTGATTCCTTCCGGTTGGTTGAAAATTTAATGATGAGAATTTGCTTACCCTGCTTTAATACATTCCAGAAACAACTCCATTCCTTTTCGTTTGTTCGCATCCAATTTATAGCTGATATGAAGCCGGTAATATTTTTCCAAATCAAAATCATGAAAATTTTGTGCAGTAGCTATTTCATTTAAATAATCAAGCCCCATTGCATTGCCTTCATTAAACAATCCGATAAACTCTTCTGAAAATTTTTTTTTACTTACCCAAACTGCAAATACAAATGGCAACCCGGTAATTTTTTTCCACTCCGAACTTAAATCAAATATAAAAGTTGAAATTTTTCTTTGTTTCAATGCACGGTCGCCAATTATTAACCCCGCTGTTGTTCCTTTTATTTCATTTCTATACTTATCGTCGGTTGCCTGAATTAATTCTGCATCCAATCCCCAATATTCTTTCATCAACCATTTTAATAATGCTACGGATGAGCGGCTTTGATAATCGAGATAGATTTTTTTTATTTCATGCATGGGCACCTCACTGAATAAACAAACCGATGCCACTTCACCTTCTGCTGCAATACAATAATCTCCCACAATTTTATAATCAGGAATTTTGGGTAACACGGCTATCGGAATAAGCCCAATATCAATTTCATTATTCAATAGCATATCCGCCAGCCTTGATGGGTAATCTTCCACCAGTTCTATCCGGTCTTTTACCGGCATTCTCTCCAATCCATAAATCAATGGTTTTGTGTTGAGATAATTTACAATGCCTACCTTAATCTTATCCAATTGAAGTATTTTTGTGCCAAAGATAAAGAGCTACCACTTATTAAAATCAACTCATGGAATTAACCCCGCTTACGGCAATCAGTGCTATTGATGGCCGGTACAGAAAACAGGTTCAGCACCTCGACGAATATTTTTCTGAATATGCTTTAATGAAATACCGGGTTCATATTGAAATTGAATACCTGTTGTTTCTTGAAAAGAAAAAATTTTTTAAACTACCTGGCAAAGCAGTAAAGCATTTACAAAAATTGGCAGAACATTTTGGACAGGAAGATGCGCAGGAAATAAAACAAATTGAATACACCACCAATCATGATGTAAAAGCAGTAGAATATTTTTTAAAAAATGAATTGGAAAATTGTGGCGGCAAAGACGCTATTGAATGGATTCATTTCGGGTTAACATCACAGGATATAAATAATACGGCTATTCCCTTGTTATGGAAACATTCCGTGGAGTATGAATATTTACCCATGCTGTTAAATTTAAACACACAATTAAAATTGCTGGCAAATGAGTGGAAGGATATTCCGATGCTGGCACATACACATGGGCAACCCGCAAGCCCCACCCGCCTGGGGAAGGAAATCAGGGTGTATGTAGAAAGAATAGAAAACCAGGTGGAACAGTTTATCAATATTCCATTCAGTGCAAAATTTGGTGGTGCTACCGGCAATTTCAATGCTCACCATGTAGCTTTCCCTAAAACAGATTGGATAAAATTTGCAAATGAATTTGTTTCCGGTTTAGGATTGCAACGCCAGCAATTTACTACGCAGATAGAACATTACGATAACCTGGCAGCGGCATTTGATTGTATGAAACGCATCAATAATATCCTGGTTGATTTATGCCGTGATGCATGGACTTATATTTCCATGAATTATTTTAAACAAAAAACAAAAGCCGGAGAAGTGGGCAGTAGTGCCATGCCACATAAAGTAAACCCGATTGATTTTGAAAATGCTGAAGGGAATTTCGGATTAGCCAATGCCATCTTCGAACATCTTTCTGCGAAATTGCCTGTATCAAGACTGCAAAGAGATTTAACTGACTCAACAGTTCTT
>JANPEU010000261.1:0-3813 GCA_031423175.1 Bacteroidota bacterium | reverse complement strand
GTAACAGCACTCAATAATTATTTAAAATGCCCGCTGGAGTTTTATTTTAAAACCCTGATCCGCATTCCCACCGGAAAATCGGAAGCAACTGAGTTTGGATCATCTGTGCATTATGCATTAGAACAGTTATTCAGAAAAATGCAGGATGGTAAGCAGGATAAATTTCCATCAAAAGAAATTTTTATAGAAGATTTTGAATGGTATATGAAGCGCCACCGTGAAAGTTTTACCAAAGAGCAATTTGACAGAAGAATAGAATACGGTCAGGAAGTTTTAAGCAATTATTTTGATGCGTATATAAACACGTTTAATAAAATAGTTGCCATAGAAAGAAATATCCGGAACGTGGTTGTTGGCGGAGTTCCTATAAAAGGGAAACTGGATAAGCTGGAGTTTGATGGTAAATCGGTAAATGTAGTTGACTATAAAACCGGCGACCCTGATAAAGCAATTCCGAAAACAAAAGGCCCTTCCGATAAAGAACCCGACGGTGGAGACTATTGGCGGCAGGCTGTTTTTTATAAGATACTTGTTGATAATTATCAGCAAAAAGAATGGAAAGTAATCAGCACAGAGTTTGATTTTATTGAACCCGATAAAAAGAAAAAATACCGGAGAGAAAAAATAATTATTACCCCGGCCGATATTACAACTATAACAGAACAAATAAAATTGGTTTGGCAAAAAATTCAGGATCATGATTTTTACACCGGCTGTGGCAAAGCCGACTGTCATTGGTGCAATTTTGTAAAAACGAATAACCTTGCAATAGAACTGCATGAGGTGGGAGAAGAAGAGGCCGCTGATTAGAATGATAGATATGAACTACCTGTCAGGAGGTAAAGTTTATATGATAATTATGATTTTGAAAACTCCTGTTTTACGGTAAACCCTTTAAGTTTGCAACTATCATGAATTTCAGAGGCACAATACTGTTATTAACTATCAGCGTAATCATAACCATCAGCTTAATCACTGCTCCGGGTTGTGCAAATATCATTCCACCACAGGGTGGTTTAAGAGATTCGATTCCGCCAGAATTAATAAAAGCAAATCCTAAAGACTCTGCTTTGAATTTTACCGGCAATAAAATCATTCTCACTTTTGATGAGTTTGTTGAGTTAACGAATGTGCAACAAAATCTTATCATTACCCCGATACCCCAAAACAATCCAACTACAGAATACAAATTAAATACGGTTACTTTAAAACTGAAAGATTCGTTAGAAGCTAATACGACTTATACTATCAATTTCGGGGATGCTATCCAGGACATCAATGAAAGAAATATTTTGAAAAACTTTTCTTTTCTTTTCTCAACAGGAAAAGCATTAGACTCCCTCACACTTTCCGGAAATGTAATCCTTGCAGAAGATGGCAAAACAGATACCACACTAACGGTGATGCTTTATAAAAATGGAAAAGACTCTGCAGTGATGAATGAAAAACCACGTTATATAACAAAGCTGAACAAGAAAGGTGAGTTTACATTTCGAAATTTACCAGCAGCTACTTATTATTTATATGCAATAAAATCAGAAGGAAGCAGTTACCGTTATTTTGGCGGTAACCAATTATTTGCATTCGCAGATTCTGCCATAGTTGTACGTCAAAATAGTAACCCTGTTACTTTATTTGCGTATTCAGAAAAAGAAGAAGCGAAAAAAAGAGCAGCTACTACAAATACAGCACGGGGAAAAACAGGCGCCATTTCAGCAGCAGATAAACGCCTAAAATATCAAACATCAGTTAAAAATAATCAGCAGGATTTATTAGAAAATTTCAAATTCAAATTTGAAACACGATTAAAATTTTTTGATTCATCAAAAATTACACTAACTACCGATACAACATACCAACATGTTGAAGAAACTTATCGCTGGATAAAAGATTCTACAAATTCAATTCTCGAATTAAAAATTGACTGGAAAGAAAATACACAGTACAACCTGATATATGAAACCGATTTTGCCGAAGACACTTTGGGCCACCGTCTTCTTAAAAAAGATACCCTCAGTTTTTATACAAGAGAAAAAAAATCGTATGGCGATTTAAAACTGAGTTTTTCAAAGTTGGAATTAAGCAAAAACCCGGTTTTACTATTTGTACAAAACAATGCTGTTGTCCTTTCGCATACATTTACTTCAACCCAATACACAAATCCTTTGTTCAATCCCGGCGAATATGAACTCCGGATTTTATTTGACGAAAATAAAAATGGCATCTGGGATGCTGGCAAATTCTTTGACAAACACAAACAACCCGAACTGGTAAAACCCATCGAACGAAAAATAACAGTAAAGGCCAATTGGGAAAATGAGTTCGATATTTCTTTATAAGCAATAATTTGAATGGAATTTGAAAATCCCTATAACTATTTTATTTTTTTGTTTAAGTTCATTTCTTAGTGCTCAAAATAAAAGTGAATTTACCTTCTGGATTTCTTCACTTGATAAAGCAGCCTTTCAGAGAGACACTTATCAAATTTACTCTGACTCCATAATAGTTAAAACAGGACCATATGATTTCATTTACTTTGCAAAAAACTATAAAAAGGATAAAATAGTCTTTAAACTTTTATTGGATTCTTGTCAAAAGGAAGTTTTAAGGAAAATTAGTGAAAAGTTAAAAGCTGATTCTATTAAAACTATTTATTCAAATGCATGCATTATAGATGGGATGATATTACATTTTAATTTTGAATGGGAGGACAAAGAGAAAAGCACTACAATATCGAACTATTATTTATCTAGCATGGATTCCCTAGTAAGCTTTGTTAATAGTATTGTTATTGAGAAGTATAAACTGTGGTATAACAAAGATTGGCTTGAAAATAATATGAAACCCTGCCCGGATTACCTGATTCTAGACTGATCATGTGAGATCGAAAAAAAAGGCTTACAGGCAACTCACTACTCACCATTTACTATATTTGCCCCCATGCAATTCTCATCAACATTGCTCGAAAACGCTGTCAGCGAATTTTCCAAACTTCCCGGTATTGGAAAAAAAACAGCATTGCGATTGGTGCTACATTTATTAAAGCAAAACGAAAACGATGTAACCCGGTTTAGTGAAGTGATTGCAAAAATGCGTAACGAAATAAAATTCTGTCACCGATGTTACAATGTTGCCGATGGCGATATCTGTTCTATTTGCGCCAACAGTATGCGCAAGCAAGAAACAATATGTGTGGTAGAAAATATTCGGGATGTAATTGCAATAGAAAGTACTCAACAATATAACGGCACTTATCATGTTCTCGGTGGTATTATTTCTCCACTCGATGGTATAGGTCCCGATCAACTGAACATCGACTCACTCATCAACCGCGTACAAAAAGACCTGCCTGCCGGACAGGCAGGAAAAATTGAAGAACTGATTTTTGCTCTTAATCCAAATATACAAGGCGATACCACCATTTATTATATTCAAAAGAAATTATCCGCAGGATCCAGTGGAACCAATTCGCATTTACGCATCACAACTATTGCCCGTGGCATTGCATTCGGTGGTGAGCTAGAGTATGCCGATGAAATGACATTGGCAAGAAGCCTTCAGAACCGTCTGCCTATAGAAAAATATGACATTAAATAATTATTCCGCTTCTCCCCCTTTCCTCCGGAGTGGGGGCTGGGGGGTGTGGTTTTCAAATTGTATTTGAACACTATATCTTATTCCATTAACTTTGTTGCCGCATCACAGGTGGATTTGTTTATTGTTCGGCCTTATACAGAACTAATAAACGTTGAAAACTTCACTCATAGTTTCCATTCGTTTAAACAGTTCAAATTTTTTTGTAACCAGCTTAAG
>JANPEU010000260.1:0-2802 GCA_031423175.1 Bacteroidota bacterium | reverse complement strand
TATTTAACTAATACTCGTGTTAACTCTGATTGGTCTGCATCTCCAGATAAACTGGCTGCAATCCTGATTCAAAAATGGGTAGCTTTTGTTCATATTGATGGTTTAGAAGCATGGAGCGACTATCGTAAATCAGGCGGTATTTCCAGTCCTACTTCTCCAAAATCAATAATAGCTGCTGCAAGTCCTGAACCTGTACGTTTGCTTTATCCATTGAGGGAAACCCAGGTTAATACTGCAAATGTTCCCGGAAGCATTGATAGATTCACCAGTAAAATATTTTGGGATGTTAACTAAATCACCACTTCTAAATAATACATTATATGAAAATTAAATCATTATTTTATATCGGACTTACAATTTTCACTTTCACTTCATGTCTGAAAAGCAAAGATCAATTCGGATTTGAAGCAGATAAAGGAAGTATTGTAACAGGTATTTTTGACCGGGGTTATTATGCAGGTGCAAAACCTTATGTATTGAATGCAACTCCGGCTGTCGAAACCTTTTCAGATTTTCTTTCTCTCCGTTATTACGCTCCCAGGAGTAATAAACCGAGTAAAGATATTCACGTGAAGATTAGTGTGGCTAATTCAACTACACTGGTCGCTGAGTATAATGCAGAACAAGCAGCTATAGCAGCATTAAATGGAACTAGTTTTACAAATTTCGTACCTCTGCCGGCAAATGCCTATACGCTTAATATACTTGAATTTGACATACCCAAGGCTGGGGGAGAAATTTTAGTTCCTTTTACCTTGAATAAGGGTAATCTGAATCTTGCTAATTCTTATGCATTAGGTGTTCAGATTACGGAAGTAAGTGAAGGAGTAATAAACGAAATAGAAAAAAATATAATTGTCACTTTCCAAATAAAGAATAAATATGACGGTATTTATGAGCTGACCATGAGACTTGATAATTGGGCGGCTTATGGAATTTCCAGCGGTATAACCGGCGTTTATCCTTCAGAAATAGGTTTAGTTACAACGGGAGCAAATACAGTAAGTTTAAGCTATGCTGGATTTGGGGCTCTTCAGCCCGGATTTACAGGAGGAGTTGGTAGTATTACAGGGTCTACGGCATTTGGTGCCACATCGCCAAGGTATACATTTGATCTTGCAAATGATAAAGCAATTTCTGTCGTAAATACAACTCCTGATGATGGCAGGGGGAGAACATTCTATCTTGCTCCCGGAACAACAACTAGTGGGTATAATCCGGCTACGAAAATAATTTTCCTGGAGTATTTTATGACCCAGAATGGAAGACCTGATCAGAAGATCACTGCGTCGTATCAATATAAGAGGTCAAGATAATAACAAGGTTAATTGCTTAATAAAAGTCCCGGATCAACCGGGACTTTTTTTATATGCTTATCTGCCCGCTTTTGCTTATGAAGATATATGGCATATTAATTTATATTTGTTTTTTAAATTAAACCGAGAATATAGTTATGGACAATCAAAATCAGCAGCAACCCAACCAACTCAACATTGAACTTACTGAAGACATGGCAGAAGGAACGTATGCCAATCTTGCTATCATCACGCATTCTCATGCAGAGTTTGTAATTGATTTTGTGAATGTAATGCCAGGTACACCTAAGAGTAAAGTAAAAAGCAGAATCATTTTTACGCCGCAACATGCAAAGCGGTTTATGAAAGCAATGATTGATAACGTTGGGAAATATGAAGCTGTGAATGGACAAATAAAAGATCTGGAAGATGTGCAACTGCCATTGAATTTTGGCGGACCAACAGCGCAGGCATAAACCCCCATCCCCTATAGGGGTTATAATACAAAGTCTTTAGATGGCTTTTTTAATTTCTTACTTCAATCGGATTTTTTAGATCAGATTAGAATATATTCGATCTAAGTTCCCCTTTAGGGGACAGGGGTATTACAAAAGCCCTTCATCCGCAAAACTATAATATCCCTGATCGCTAACAATGATATGATCATAAACTGTTATATCATGAAATTTTGCGGCTGATTTTATTTTTTCAGTAAGAGCTGTATCAGCTTTGCTTGGTGTCAAACTTCCAGATGGATGATTATGACATAGTATAATACCGGTTGCATTTTCTTCCAATGCTTTTTTAAGTATAACTCTTGGGTCAGCTACTGTTCCCGTTATTCCTCCTTCACTTATTATTTCAAAATGGTTTAGTCTATTGGCCTGGTTCAGGAATAATACAGCAAACACCTCACGTTGGTTATCGTTTATTTTGCTTGCCAAAAATGCTGCAGTTTCTTTTGAAGATTTGAATTTCATTTTATCTAACACATCACTCGATTGTCTTCTTCTGCCTATTTCCAAAGCTGCTGTTATGGTTATTGCTTTTGCTACACCAATGCCTTTTATTTTCATCAGCTCTTTTACAGTTAACTTACCCAGTTCCTGTAGATTATTTTTACCCAGGTTCAATACCTCTTTACCCAGCTCAATTGCACTTTTATTTTTGGTTCCGTTATTAATCAGGATTGCCAGCAGTTCAGAACTGCTCAGGGTTTCTGCGCCATGAGCAAGTAATTTTTCTCTTGGTCGTTCGTCTTTTGCCCAATTCTTTATTGAGTAGTAATTCTCTTGCATACAGTCAGGTTTGATTCTATTTTTATATCCGACAAAACCACTATTCGAATTTTAATAAGTTAACCACCAGCTTGATTCAATTTTTCGAAAACATTAAAAGCTGTACCTATGAAAAACCGTTCTACAAAATCCCTTGGCGCATTGCATCCCATCTTATTTTTTACGGGAGTTTATTTTGTTGCCCTCGTTTTCTCAATCTTTATTTGTTC
>JANPEU010000259.1:0-5239 GCA_031423175.1 Bacteroidota bacterium | reverse complement strand
GCACCTCTTGAGTTGTTATAGTTACTCAATGTAGAAACAGTAGCATCGTAGGTGAAAGTGAACGTGAGATCCTGATAACCCAACCCAATTAAAGGTATAATGGCATCCTTTGTTCTGTAATACAAACCTGCAATCAGAATTTTTTCACCATCTCCACTTAAATTATAATTTGCATTCATTCCAATATTAATCTGTTTGCTTTTTGCCTGCATGGTAAAATAGGCATTGGGATTAATCAACCATTGATCGTTTAATTTAAAAATTCCATTTAAAAATGCAATCTGCCTGCGTGGCACACGATTACCCTCTGAAAGATTGTTAAAGAAAGATTCATGCGGTTTGTTAACGTGATGTACTGAATAGCCGCCATTCACATATACATTTTCCGAAGGAAAATAGGCATAATTCATTCCAACCTGTAAATCCAGATAGTTAATATTGTTAGAAGAAAGTATAGCAGATGTTGGAAGCTTATTATCGAAAAATTTTCCATCAAACTGATCGGGAAATTTAAGATTGGAAGTATTGATTTGCTTATTTACCCAACCTACATTAAACCCAAGACTTAACAAACTTTTGTAACCCAGCACCTGATGATATGCTACTGAACCATAAATTTTACTTGAAGTAAGATTACCACTGCCTGCCACATCATGTAAAATTAGTCCACCGAGTCCGAGCCATCCTTTCGGGCTATCTTCATCCCCCGATTTCATTAATTGAAAATCGCCAAAAGCACTCATCGTTTTATACGGCACCGCCATTATAGCTGACCATTGATTGCGATAATTTACACCCAGGCGATAATCACCATCCGGAATGAAACCTGTATTAGCAGGATTCGTTGACAATGGCGAATTGAAGAATTGTGAAAAATGCAAATCTTGTGAAGAAGCTGTAAGCGATAAGCTACATGCTGAAAGCAATACTATGATTTTATTAATCTTCATTTCTTATCAACTCATTTTTAAAAGTACTAAATTCAAAAAATCGTTTGAATAATCTCAATATAATATTTTCAATTCATTAGTCATTTGCTAATTTTCAAATCAGCTAATCACTGCATTCTGCTATCTTATTAACGTTATATCTCCCCTCTTAGTTGTTTTAGTCCCATCAAAAAATTCTACATCCAATGTATAAGCATAAACATCCATCGGTTGTAATGCGCTTCTGTATTTTCCATCCCATCCTTGAAAACGATTTCCGGTTTCAAATACTTTTTGCCCCCAACGGTTCCAGATAATGAATTTCATTTTGCTGATTCCAAATCCTCTTACATAAACAACACTGTTGGCATCACCTGTTTGTGGTGTAAATGCATTCGGCACATCAACCAAAGGATTAATAATAGTAGTCACCTGCTGACAGGTATCATCAAAACATCCTGCGGCATTGTATGCACGTAAACAGGCATTAAATGTTCCGGTTGTATTGTACTGATGAGTAACCGGGGCTCTGGATGTTGTAAGCAATGTATCACCATCTCCAAAATCCCAACGGAATAAAACAGCATCTGGTGATGAAGTATTATTAAATGTATTCGGAGAATTTTCGATTGGAACAACAGGAGAATAGCTAAAACTTGCTGTTGGAATATCAAAAACATTTATGGTAAACCGGGTTGTATCTGTCAGGTTACAAGTATTCGGATCGTTTGCTATTAATACGATTGTATAAGTTCCTGCAATAGTATAACTATGAGTCGGATTAATTAATATAGAGGTATTACCATCACCAAAATCCCATTGAAAACTTGCACCACCTACTGAAGTATTATTAAATACAGCGGTATAAGGTACACATCCGGTAGGTGGAGTGGTAAACTGCGCATCTACAATAGCTGAAACCCTTAACTGAAATGTATCGGACAATGGATAGTTACAGTATGCTGTATCAATCATCGTTAAAATAACATTGTAAGTTCCTGCACCAACATAATTATGAAAAACACTTTCTGTACCTGCTGTATCAATTGGTGAACCATCGCCAAAATCCCATGCAAAAGATGCCGGGCCATATGGCCTTATAGGTGGAGCTGTAGATAAATTATCAAACCGGTACTTAAATGAATCACACGGATTTTGTTTTACCGGAATAAAATCAACGAAAGCCTGAAGATCGCCAACACGAATATTCGTATATGAAGTATCGCGGATATTACAAGTTGTAGAATCAATAGCAATCAACATAACCAGGTAAGTGCCAACAGCATTATAAGTATGCGATTGAGTAAACCCTGTTGCAGCCGGTAATGGACCAACTGTTGGAGTACCATCTCCAAAATTCCATTCGTACCAAACAGCATTGCGTATTGAATCTCTAAAATCAACAGTTAATGGAACACAACCAGCCGTATCTCTTATCACACCACCAATAGATGACTGAATGGTTGAACCAACACCTGCAAGGTTTAATGCAATTTTTACCATTGTAAGATTACAGTTAACACCGTTATTAACAGTTCTCCATGCACCCGGAGTAGTTGGATAGGGAATGCCTGGCAACCCTAATTTACAATTACCACAAATTGCCTGGTAGATAGTTCCGTTTTGATCGAAGCGGCTTGTACCACCATCTACATGATCTGTTCCGCCAGTATTTTGTTGTGCAGCATTATTTTCTCCAAAGAAACTTGCAAATAAAAGTGATACGGCATCTTTTTTCAAAACAAGAAAGTACATATCCTTTCCATCCGTAGTACTTTTTATTGCATCAGCTGTTACTGGAAGTCCTGATGTACCTGCACTATTAAAAGGGTTACTATCAAAAAAATGACCGCCCCAGCCAGATACATAAACATTCTCACAACGATCTACTGTAAATGCAATGGGTGAAATATTTGGTGTAGCAGATCCTGAACCAAACACAGTTGAATAAACATATGCTGAAAGATCCGGCTGCAGTTTTGCTATAAATTGTTTGCCACCTGCATTACTATATGTGGCATTTCGTACAGCAAAATTGCCAGTTGATTGCCCCATAACATACGGATATCCCAACCGATCAAACTGAATTCCATATACCTGATCTATTCCACTTGTTCCTATAAATGTGGAGTTGATTATAGAATTTCCATTGTTAGAAATTACGGCTACAAATCCATCAATTGGACCGACTGCCGGACCATTAATTATTGGACCGACTGTTCCAGTTTTATTGCCAGGAAAATTTGGGCTTTCTGTGCCGCCTGCCACATAAATATTTCCATTGGGTGCTAATGATAATACATAAGCAGCATCATTACCAGTGCCACCCAAATAACTACTGAATAAATTTGCAGAGACATTCGCATTAAACTTTATAACAACTCCATCCTGGCCACCACCTCCAAAACCAGGTTGGAATGAAGTCCCGGTATTTGGAAAATTTATTGATTTTGTGCAGGATGCCACATATATATTTCCAGCTCCATCTATTATTACTTCTGCTCTTCCATCATCACCATAATTTCTGGCTAATGAGTTTGTACCGAGTCTTGCTGGATCTATATTTACTCCATCATCCAATGTACCCCCAATTTTTTTTGACCCAATTAAAGCAGAACCGGCCGCATTCAATTTTGTTACAACAATATCAAATCCGCCGCCTGTTCCTATTTGCCCGGCAGCACCGCCAGTTACTGGATAGTTTGAAGAATTTGATCTACCTGCTACAATTAAATTCCCAGCACCATCAACGATAAGACTGCTTGGCTGCTCGGCACCAGCACCTCCAATATAGGTTGCATAAATTCTATTTCTTCCGTTAGGAGAAAGTTTTATTATCCCAATATCAACTGACCCGGGTTTATCGTTGGCACTACCTCCCTGAAAAACTGTTTGAAATGCTCCAGGTGAAGTTGGAAATGTTCCGGCCGGATCTTCAAAAACTACCCCACCGCCATATAAACTACCATCAGGGCCGTATGTAGCAGTATAACCCCAGTTATCGGCTGTGCTTCCACTAAATGAACAAAATACTAAAGTAGGATCGATTACAATTGTTGAATTCGGATCGTAATTTTTTAAATCAAATTTTACAACATTACCACTTACGATGTACTTGCAGTTAACTTCTGATTTAATTGAACCTTTTACCTGGTAAGTATATGGCGATGATTCTTTCATCTCGCCTAAAGATGTGGAAGTAATCAGTTCTTTATTTTTTACATTTAATTTATCTACACCGGTATATCGTAAAGCAATCTTGCTGAGATTGGCCCCGGGTTTTGCTATAATATCATATTTTAATGTGCCATTGTATGTATAATATCTTACATCCACACCCGGATAGATATTTTGCAAAGTCATTCCCTGGTAAATGCGGCAATTACTTGTCCATTTAGCAGGGTCATTTCCAATTATATAATTATTATACGTGTTGATCGTTTTATCTGCAACGATTTTCATATTGGCACTTGCACCAATAAAATCAACATTCCATGAATGAGAATTGACTGTTATTGGACCTGTTCTTTTTGCTACACTACTATTTTTATCAGATCCATGTAATGAGGCATACAAATTTTTTAAATCGTCAGCATTGGATTGCAAAATTGTGAATCCCCCTTCACGGATAAAAACTGAGCCATTGTCTATTGTTCCGCGAAATTTAACCCGGCTATCCCATTGACCTTTATTCTCTACAAATTCTATAACACCTTGACTATATGAAAAAGTTACAAAACATAACAAACTAAAAAAGCTAAGTGTGAGGTATCGGTTCAAAATCAAGTTTTAGTTAGACAAATAACGAAATTTAATGCTACTATGTTTAAAATCTTCTGTTAAGATAATCAAGTCTTTCATCTTTTTACCTGAGAATGACAATCTAAATTCATTTTTTATTAAGAAATTTTACTCCAAACTCTGCCGCCATGTTGCCGTAACAGAAAATTCTTTAGCTGCAAATTTTCAGCCGAACTAAGATCGGGGTCATTTTCTAAAATCCCTTGCGCAAAACTACGGGCAGTGTCAAGAATCTGACGGTCTTTGACAATGTTAGCAAGCTTAAAGTTTAAAAGGCCACTTTGTCTTGTTCCTTCTATATCACCAGGCCCACGTAATTCAAGATCTTTTTCCGCTATTTCAAATCCATTTGATGTAGCAGTCATAATCCGGATGCGTTCACGGGCATCATTACCTATTTTAGTTGATGATAAAAGTATGCAATAGCTTTTTTCAGCACCTCTGCCAACTCTACCCCGCAACTGATGCAATTGAGATAAACCAAAACGTTCAGTGCTTTCGATTACCAT
>JANPEU010000258.1:0-9412 GCA_031423175.1 Bacteroidota bacterium | reverse complement strand
TAAATCCAGCAATGTTTTCTTTTCAAGGATAGCCAGTTGAGAATCCCGTACATCGATCATAATATCATGAAGACCACAATGTTTTTCATCACAGTTTTTACATTTCTGGTAAAAATAAAGACTTACACATGGAAGCATGGCAATTGGGCCATCCACTACTCTGATTACCCGGGCTACCGGTACTTTAACAGGGTTATGTATTAAAAAATATCCACCACCTTTTCCTTTCTTACTGTCAAGTATTCCCTCTTTTTTTAATTGCAATAAAATACTTTCCAAAAACTTTATAGGAATTTTTTTCCTTCGTGATATTTCTGAAATTAATACCGGCCCCTGATTGTATTTTTCAACCAATACTTCTAAAGCACGGAAAGCATATTGTGTTTTTTTTGAAAGCATTTTATTTTACAACAAGTTTAGAATTGATTGGAGAATTTTTTCTGAGCATGGCAGATACACCGCAATATTTTTCAAGCGAAAGGTCAATTGCTTTTTTCACTTTTTCTTCATTCTCTTTATCCGTTTTTATATAATAAATTATATTTATTTCAGTAAAAATTTTTGGATTATCCTCTGATTGTTTTGCTTCTGCTTCAATTTCAAAATCAGAAAATACAATTCGCATTTTTTGTAAAATATCAACCACATCAATACCGCTGCATCCCGCAAGTCCGCTTAATAATAAGGCTTTGGGCCCATGCCCGTGTTTTTTATCACCGTCAATTTTTATTTTATTTCCATCATGTTCAGCTTCAAACTCGTGATTTTTTCTCCAGGTTGTAATTGTTTTCATGCCTTTAATCCCTTTAGCGGGATAACTTTTTTTAGTTTTAAAAATATATTACAATTGATGTTTTTTGTCTTGCATGATCGAATCGATCGTCCAGTCAATATTTTTTTCAAAATTATGCTTTCGTTCCTTACAAATTTTTTTATCACAAATTTTACATGAGAAATCCATGCACCCGTCAGAATGTACAAAAAGCTCCATTGATTCATCAAATTCTTTTCTTACTAATTCGGACAGGGCTTCAACTTCGCGATGAGCTTCATGTACATTCAAATACCAGGGCACGGTAAGATGGCAATCGATATGGAGTAACGTGCCATATTTTATGATACGGAGATTATGAAGATCAACCCAGTTTTCTCTTCGGCTTTTGTTCAATACCTCTGCCATCTTTATCAAAATATCTTTATCAGCTTCATCCATTATACCTGCAATAGATGGGCGTATTATTTTATAACCAGTATAAATAATAAATACACCAAAAATAATAGCTACTACCGGGTCAATCCATTTATACCCTGTAAAAAATATTAAAACCAATGCTGCAATAATGCCTAATGTTGAATAACTGTCGCTTTGTAAATGTTTACCACTTGCTATCAATGCAATTGATTTATTTCGTTTGCCATTTTGAATACTTATAAATCCCATTGCATAATTAACAATTGCAGCTAATGCTATAAGATAAATTCCATAATCAATTTTTTGTAAAGAAACTGGTTCAATAAAGCTTTTAACTGCTTTATAAATAATAATAAATCCGGCAGATAAAACCAATGTGCCTTCAATAGCAGCAGAAATAAATTCAGCTTTTCCATGACCATAAGGGTGATCTGCATCTTTTGGTTTGGCGGCTATATACAAACTGAATAAGCCTATAAAACCTGCAGCCACATTTACAATACTTTCCAACGCATCTGTAAGAATCGAAACTGAGTTGGTAAGATAATAGGCTACAAATTTTAATAGCAGGAGCAAAACAGAAACCACTGTTATCCATTTTTGAGTTGATAAATTTTGTTTTTCCGTTTTCAAATAAAAGAAATTTTATAAGCACCGAATGTACATAAAAAAAATGCCTCCAGAGCTATAGCAATAATATGTAGCAGGGTATTTGTTTACTAGTTATTTAGTCAGGTAAAAAAAACAGTATTTATCTTTTCATTAAGTTTTGCAACTTCTTTTTTATCCGGTTATAATACTCCTTATTGAATAATTGTGAATCGTGCATGGCTTTGTAAGTAAGAAATAATCCAACGGGTACCAATATAATGGTAGAAAGCCACATACCTGTAATGACAGGCAGTTTATCTTCTTTTGCAAATTTCTCACCCATTGTACTGGAAAAATAAAAAAGCATAAAGAAAAGAATTGCAAAAATTAATGGTGTGCCCAAACCACCTTTGCGAATGATAGAGCCAAGCGGTGCGCCAATTAAAAATAATACCAAACAGGCTAATGAAAGTGCAATCTTGCGATGCCATTCTATCTTATGTTTACGCAGGTTTCTCCCTTTTTCATAAAGCTCACTTTCATTAGCACTAATACCAACTGTTACAGAGCTTACAGTGGACAAAGCCCGTTCATTTACTAAATGCCTTGCAGAATCAGGAATCAGATCAGCAAATTGTTTTATTTTTTTTGTAGTGGTATCTTTTTTATTTGAAGCCCAGTTGCTATCCAGATAACTTGCAAACGTGAAAGGGTAATAAATATTGGAATTCAGTTGTCTTGCTATTCTTGCATTTTCACGGCTCATAGAATCTATAGCAATATTCAATTGCCGCATACTATACATTTTTTCATTGTTCTTATTTACACTGTCTGCTGTGCGGTTAAAAGTGAAGGAACTTAGATCAAACAATTTTTTATACTCTTTAAAACCCATTCGAATGTATTCTGATTCAGCTGCCTGGCCTCTCTCCTGATAACGCCAGCCGTTGGTTAAATTAAATTCAAGAAAACGCTTATTGGGTGTTACCCTCATTATGCCCTGTGGGGCAATAATAAAATTGTCCTGGAGTGAATAAGTTTGCTCATACACGATTATATTACGAATGATGCTGTCATTTTCTTTTTCACCAATTTTTATTGCAAAGCCGCTTATGCGGTCATAAAAAATACCCTCTTTTAAATCAAAGGCCGGCTTTGCATATACGATGTCTGCAAGCAAGGTTCGCTGTTTCAAATTGGCTACAGGTATGATGTAGTTTGAAAAAGTAAACGCAACTATCGAAAGCAAGATTGCTACCCAAAAAAGGGGACGCATAAACCTGAGTAATGATATGCCTGATGATTTAATGGCAACGAGCTCAAAACTTTCACCCATATTTCCAAAAGTCATTAACGAAGAAAGTAGAATAGCTAAAGGCAAAGCAAGTGGAACCAGTGTTGCACTCAGGTACCAGACAAATTTTAAGATAATATTTATTTCGAGCCCTTTGCCTACAAAATCATCTACATACAACCAGAAAAATTGCATAATAAGTACAAGCAGGGTTATAAAAAAAGTAGCAATGAAAGGCCCGATGAAAGCTTTAACTACCAATATGTCTAATTTTTTAATCATCAGCCTTATACGTTGTTCAATTAAGAGTTTAAATTAGTTTTGATAAATGCAGAACAAAACAAAAATACGGTTTTCGGCTTTTGAGCAGGACTTAATAAAAAATGCAGACTGGATTTTAACAAAGAACCTGATTATTGAAAAGATGAAACTGCTGCTTCAGCAATGTTTAGAAAAGCAAAAAGAAACAATAGAGCAACACAAATTTTCACTTTCTGACGAAGTAAAAAACATTGCCCCAAAAATATCCAGGGGAGAAAATTATAAAGGGCTACCCTGGCTTATGCTTGATTATCCAAGATATTTTGACAAAGAAAATATTTTTGCAATCCGTACTTTTTTCTGGTGGGGTCATTGCTTCAGCACAACGCTGCATTTATCAGGGGAGTATAAAATTTTATTTGTACAAAAAATAATAGATTCTTATCATTTATTAAAAGAAGATCTTTTCTATTTATGTATAAATGAAAGTGAATGGGAGCATAATTTTGATAATGAAAATTATAAACTCATCCACGAATTTTCAGAAAATGAATTTTATCAATTTCTTTCAGAAAAAAAGTTCATTAAAATTTCCAGGAAAATTGATTTAGAAGAATGGAATCAGTTGCCATCACTTACTGCCTCCGCCACTAATTTGTTTTTGAAAATACTTTCTTAATTGCTGCCTAACCGGTGAAAGAGTTCTTTTACCTGGTAGTTCCAAAGCATACTTTGATCTTTTATTTCTTTTTTCTCCGCAAAATCTTTTACAATCAAAATTGTTTGGTTTGTTATTTCAGATTTCTCGATTTTAAATTCAAAGTATTCTCCTTTGGGTGCAGTAAGCCATCTGAAGCGGATAAATTTATCCTCTTCCTGATCCATTATTTCAGCTTGTTCATACGAACCATTCCAACCAAAATGATAAACACCGTCTCGTTCATCTACTTTATCTGCAAACCACTCACCTAATCCCGATGGTGTAGAAAGAAAATCAAATAAAATACCCGGCGAACATCTTACGGGGTATTCCAGTGTATATAGTTGCTTACTCATTGTTCCAGTTAAAAAAGTAAAAGACAAGGTTTGGTGCAATAATAAAAAATTAATCGAAGCTTCAAAGATATTTCTCGTTTATTTTTCTAATTTCTTTTTTTTCGGGCATGCTTAATAAAATAATATGAGTATTCATTCGTTTCATTTATAGCAAAATTAATTTGGTTTCTATAATTTAAATCAATAATTTGCTTGAAGTTCAATATGTTCTGAAAGAAACCGTAAACAAATGGGTCTTATATAAAGGATTATTTTACCGAAACTAAGTTTAATCTTTTCGTAAAACCCATCTAAATCCATATCTAGTCTATGAGTATGCGCCAACTCAAGATCACGAAGTCGATTACGAATCGTGAATCTCAATCTTTAGAAAAATACCTGCAGGAAATCGGCAAAGTAGAACTCATTTCCGCCGAAGAAGAGGTAAAATTAGCCCGATTAATTAAACAAGGGGATCAAGGAGCTTTGGATCGATTAACCAAAGCAAATCTTCGATTTGTGGTATCTGTTGCAAAACAATATCAAAATCAGGGGTTATCGTTGCCTGACCTTATTAATGAAGGAAATCTGGGTCTGATTAAGTCCGCCCAACGTTTTGATGAAACCCGCGGTTTCAAGTTTATTTCTTACGCTGTATGGTGGATTCGCCAAAGCATTTTACAGTCGTTGGCAGAGCAAGCCCGTATTGTAAGACTTCCTTTAAACAAAGTTGGTCTGACCAATCGTATTCAAAAGGCTTTTTCACAATTGGAGCAGGAGTTTGAAAGAGAGCCTTCGGTAGAGGAATTAGCTGATGTGCTTAAGATGGATCTTGAAGAAGTAGCAGCATCGCTTAGTATTAACTCCCGCCACGTAAGTATGGATACACCCTTATCTGATGGTGAAGACAGTACGCTGATGGATGTGATGGAAAATCCAAATGCTGAAAAAACAGATTCTGCTTTGGATCATGATGAATCTTTGAAAACCGAGATAGACCGGTCATTAAAAACATTGACTGACCGTCAAAAAGAAGTGATTTGCTTTTTCTTTGGTATCGGTGTAGATCATCCCATGAGTCTTGAAGATATCGGAGAACGATTTAATTTGACCAGAGAAAGGGTGCGACAAATAAAAGATAAAGCCATCAGTAAATTAAAAACAACAACCCGAAGTCAGCAATTGAGGGTTTATCTGGGTTAATAGCAATTAAAAATTTTAATACTGAACTGATTTCTACACTTAACTTATATTTGCAAACTCATAAAAGTGAACATGATGATGTTCACTTTTTTATTTGTGAAAATTGAAAACGAAGTTTTATGTTTAATAATTTACAGGAGAAGCTTGAAAGTGCCTTTAAAAATTTAAAAGGCCAGGCAAGAATTACCGATCTCAATATTGCTGCAACGGTAAAAGATATACGCCGGGCTTTAATTGATGCTGATGTGAATTTTAAAATTGCAAAAGAATTTACTGATACAATAAAGGAAAAAGCTCTTGGTGAAAAAGTGCTGAACGCAATTAGTCCTTCGCAATTGATGGTAAAGATTGTAAAAGATGAATTGGCAAAACTCATGGGTGGAGAAGAAGCTCCATTCAATGCAAAAGGTAGCCCGGCAGTAATTTTAATTGCAGGCTTGCAGGGTTCTGGTAAAACAACTTTCAGTGGAAAGCTGGCAAATTATCTTAAAACAAAAAAAGGATTAAGCCCGATGTTAGTGGCGGCTGATATTTACCGACCAGCAGCAATGGAGCAATTAAGAATTTTAGGCGAACAGATAGGGGTGGATGTTCATATTGAACTTGAAAATAAAGATGCGGTTTCAATTGCACAAAATGCAATAAAAGAAGCAAGAAGTAAAAATAAGAATGTTGTAATTATAGATACTGCCGGCCGTTTAGCCATTGATGAAATAATGATGACTGAAGTGGCGAATATTAAAAATGCCACTAAGCCCAATGAAATACTTTTTGTTGTTGACAGTATGACTGGGCAAGATGCAGTGAATACAGCAAAAGCATTTAACGATCGATTGGATTTCACCGGTGTAGTACTTACAAAACTCGATGGTGATACCAGAGGTGGCGCTGCATTAACAATTAAATACACGGTAAACAAACCCGTGAAATTTACCAGCAGCGGAGAAAAAATGGATACACTGGATGTTTTCTATCCCGAAAGAATGGCGCAACGGATTTTAGGAATGGGTGATATAACTACGCTTGTTGAAAAAGCCCAGGAGCAGTTTGATGAAGTTCAACAAAAAAAATTAGAAGCAAAAATTCGAAAAAACAAATTTGACTTTGCTGATTTTAAAATGCAATTGGAGCAAATAAAGAAGATGGGTAATATGAAGGATTTGCTTGGCATGATTCCAGGCGTTGGCAAACAAATTAAAGATATTGAAATGAACGATGATTCATTTAAAGGCATTGAAGCAATGATTAACAGTATGACAGCTGCTGAAAGAGCTGATCCGGATTTAATTGATACAAGCCGTAAGAAGAGAATTGCAAAAGGTAGCGGCAAAGAGATTACCGAAGTAAATAACTTTATGAAACAGTTTGATCAAATGCGTGGCATGATGAAGAACATGAATAAGATGAATATGTTTGGAAAGATGATGCCGCCGGGAATGAAACGGTGAGATATTGTTATTTGAAAGCTTGAGAATAGCCGCTAGTTTTCATTCGCAACACTCTCAGTCTTTATTTCATTTTCCCGAACAACAGCTTTTTCGTCTTTGCCATACTTATAAAAAGAAAGAACAGCTCTGCGTAATTGTTCTGCCAATAAAAATTTTGGGTTGTTGGTGCTATAGGCAAAACCAGTACGTTCATTGGGGTTAAAATCTTTTGCACATAAAATATCATACACGTTTAAAAGCCCCAGTTTCCCGATTTTCAGCAATGGCTTTCTTCTTACCAGTATGCTGCTGAATACTTCGCTCTTCTTTCTCATTTTTATTCCGATACAAACTCCGAATGTTCTTGTATCATCCACACTGAGATATTTTACCAAATGTTGTTTTAATTTTAAACCTTCCAGGTTATTATCCTCTACCTGAAAATTTAATTCATTAGCAGCATGTCGAACATTGATTTGATGTTTATCGAGCAGAAAATTCCAATCTTTCCGGTTTTTTTCTTCAATTCCTTTTATGATTATTGTTTTCCAGGGTGTGGAGCAAAGTTGACCCACATTTGTTTCAATACAAAGCAAACAAACTTCTTTTAAAAATTTTATGCTAAACAATTCATCTCTGCGGTAAATACCGAGCCAATATTTTTCTTTGTATCTGTTTAGACCTTCATAATATGGAAGTTTAAAACCGGGTAAATCAAGCGGGGCATCTGACTGTTTTTTGTTATAAGGTTCTTTGTTTACCAATTCATATAACTCATCGCCATTTGCTTTTTCATTATCATAAAATTTATCGGCTTGTTGAAATATCTGCGCCTCAATTTGCCTTGACATTTTTCCAATTTCACTTGTATAAATCACATCTTTCCATTCGTACACAACATTTGTTTTTGGAAACCGGATAAATAAATGCCAGTACAGATCAACTGTTGGAGATGCCACCCAATTAATATTGCCTGTAAGCAGTGGCGTAAAACTTTGGTTCGTATCGCTGATATTAATTTTTAAACGTGGTGCATAATCAATGGCATCAAAAATGTCTTTATAGATGCTTTCGCTTAACCATGTGTTTACAATAAAAACTTCTTCTGCAGGATAAGAGCTGATAATATTCGGGTGTTCATCCTTATTTACTTCATAAATTATTCCCAGCGTATCGAGTTCTGTTATCAGGTTTTTTAATTCTTCAATGGCCACATCAAACAATAATTGTTGCCTTAAACCAAATCGTACATACAATATTTCAAACTTGCTTACGGCTACTAATATATTATACAGTTGACCGGGGGAAATAATACCCCCTTTAAAATTAACTTTTATCGTGTTGATGTTTTTTAATTTCATCCTGCGAAAATACAGGTTAGAAGGTTAATTAATTTTTGTAACAAAGAAAGAGTATGCATCTCGCCTTTTAATAACAAACACTTGTATTTTGAGTCTATAAATAATACTTCTTATAAAGACAAAACGGTTTTTTGTTTAAGTGTACCGAATCCTTACTTTTGCTTAGTCTACCAAATAAGTAGATTTCATGATGATTGCCTTGCCTTATTAAAAAATAATCGATGCGACAGTATATTTAAATAAAAAATTCATGCAAAGTTTTCAAACAGAATTAGAAGTTTCCCCAAATAAAAAAGGGCAGGCCATAGTGGAAAAAGATATTGTTGAGTTGGAAAAGAAAATTCGTCTTTTTCGGGAAGGAAAGATAGATGAAGAAAAATTCAGAAGTCTACGCCTTGCCCGGGGTGTGTATGGACAAAGGCAACCTGGTGTTCAAATGGTGCGTATTAAATTACCCTATGGTAAAATGACATTGGCGCAATGGAAACGAATTTCTTTTGTGTCGGATGAATATTCAACCGGTAATCTGCACTTAACAACTCGACAAGATATACAAATACATTTTGTAAGCCTCGACCGTACACCGGAAATGTGGGCTGAGCTGGAAAAAGACGATGTAACCATTCGTGAAGCATGTGGCAATACAGTAAGAAATATTACTGCATCGGATATGGCAGGCATTGATCCAGAAGAGCCATTTGATGTATCACCATATGCTCATTCTATGTTTGAATATTTTCTGCGCAAACCTATTTTCCAGGAAATGGGAAGGAAATTTAAAATAGCTTTCAGTAGTAGTGAAAAAGATACAGCTCTTGTTTTCATGCACGACCTTGGAGCTATACCAAGAATTAAAATTATAGATGGGAAGGAAGTTAGAGGGTTTAAAATTTTAGTTGGTGGGGGGTTAGGGGCACAACCACATTTAGCAATAACAACTCATGAGTTCTTAGAAGAAGATTTATTAATACCCTACTTAGAAACTGTACTAAGAGTGTTTGACCGTTACGGTGAACGCAATAGCCGTCATAAAGCAAGAATAAAATAT
>JANPEU010000257.1:0-17174 GCA_031423175.1 Bacteroidota bacterium | reverse complement strand
GCTACGCAGGGTGATTATCTTATTATTACAAGTCCATTCTTTTTTAATGGATCTAATGGTACAAACCCAATTAATGATTACAAAACATATAGAAGCTCAATTGCAGGAGGTTCGTACAATGCCAAAGTGTATCTGGCAGATGAACTAGTTGATCAGTTTAGTTACGGTATCAAATTTCATCCGTTATCAATTAGAAATTTTCTACGATGGGCACGAGTAAATTTCTCTTCTCCTTTGAAACAGGTGTTTTTAATAGGCAAAGGACTAAACTATATTCAGTTTCGATCCTTTGAATCGAATCCTAATATAGGAAGACTTGGATTTGTTACAACCTTTGGACATCCGGCATCTGATAATTTAATAAGTACAGAGCCCGGAAATTTGATACCGATTACACCCGTTGGCAGGTTGTCTGTTATTACAGCAGATGAGATAAGTGTTTATTTGCGTAAGGTAATAGAATACGAACAAGTGCAGTCTTCGCAATCTCCTTTAATAAAAGATAAAGCATGGATGAAAAATGTGGTGCATGTTGTGGGAGCAAGTGATGGTAATCTTGATGCATTATTGGAAAATTATATGTCACGCTACCGGGATATTATTAAAGATACTTTGTTTGGAGCTAATGTTCATCTGTTTAGTAAACGATCTGCCGAATCTGTAACACTGCTTAACAGTGCAAGGCTTACTAAATTAATGCAAGACGGTATCAGTATCTTGACTTATTTCGGACACTCATCTACCAGCACTTTAGAATTTAATCTTGATGATCCATCGCGATATAATAATACCGGTAAATATCCGCTAATGATAGTGATGGGCTGTAATGCTGGAAATCTTTTTAATTTTAGTACACTTCGGTTTTTAACAAAGGAAACGCTTTCAGAAAAATTTGTATTGGCACCTGATAAAGGCTCTATTGCTTTTATTGCCAGTACACACTTTGGAATTGTACATTATCTGGATATTTATAATAGCAAGAACTATGCTGCAATATCAAAGACACATTACGGAAAAACGTTAGGTGAGCAAATGAAAGAAACAATAACCCAGGTTTTTAATCTCACTACACAACAAGATTATTATGCAAGGTTTCAATGTGAGCAGACTAGTCTTCATGGCGATCCGGCTATACGCTTGAATAATTTTCCCAAGCCGGACTATGTTATTGAAGAATCCTTAGTGAAATTTTCGCCTTCTTTTATTTCAATAGCTGAAACTAACTTTAAAGTAAGTGCTCAGATATTGAATATTGGAAAAGCTTCTGAAAAAAATATTGTTGTGGAAGTAAAAAGAACATATCCAAATCTGACTACGGAAGTTGTTTTGCGGGACACCATTCCTGGTATTCGGTTTTCAGACTCTTTGAATTTCAGTTTGCCTGTTATATCCACCAGAGATAAAGGTTTGAATAAAATAACTGTTACTGTAGATGTTGAAAATGATGTAGATGAATTATATGAGACGAATAACACGGTTACAAAAGAATTTTTTATTTATGAAGATGAAGCAAGACCTGTTTATCCATATAACTATGCAATTATTAATAAACAAAATATTAAACTGTCTGCATCCACTGCAAACCCATTAAGTACTTTGAAGCAATATAATATGGAACTGGATACAACAGAATTATTTAATTCACCATTGAAGGTTTCAAAATCGATTACTTCAGTGGGTGGTTTGCTTGAATTTGTTCCCGGTATTACTTTTACAGACAGTACTGTTTATTACTGGAGGGTGTCACCTCAAACAACTACAGGTTTACCAACATGGAATACTTCTTCATTTACATATTTAGCAAACCATGATTTGGGTTTTAATCAATCACATTATTTTCAGCATAAGCGATCTGAACTGGATGGTGTGCTATTAAAAAATGACAGAACTTGGGCTTATGATTCCATTTATCAGAATCTGTTTATACGGAATGCAATTTTCCCAACTGCCGCATCTCAAGCTGCAGATTTTACTATTTCTGTGAATGATGTGGCTTATATTGGTGCAGGATGCCAGTATTTTGAACTTATAATTAATGTATTTGAACCCCGTACAATGAAGCCTTGGAAAAATAATTATTCAAGTGGAGTTTCAGGATTATATGAAAGTGTATTAATGTTGTGCGGAACGAGAAGGGGATACAATTTTGGTTTTCTTTTTTCAGACACAGCCGGTAGAAGGAAAGCAATGAATTTTTTGAATAATATCGTCCCTGATGGTTATTATGTAGTTATTAGGGGAAATGTTCCCCCAACTGATCCTGTGCTACCTGCTGTTCCAACTTATTATTCCGATTATTGGAAAAAAGATACACTTCTATACGGTTCCGGAAAATCATTGTATCATGTCTTAACCAATCAGGGTATTCAAGATGTAGACAGTTTTAACAGACCAAGGACTTATATATATATGTATCAAAAAAACAGACAAGATAATTTTCAATCACAATCTGTTTATTCACAAGGTAATTTTGATAAAATAGTATTGGATGTTAACATTAAAACCCCGGATAGCATTGGTCTTGTTACATCTCCATTATTTGGCCCGGCAAAAGAATGGAAAATGATGAAGTGGAGGGGTACTACTTTACCGGATGCAGATCCGAAAGATAGTATTGCATTAGATATTATTGGCGTAAATTATCTTGGACAGGAAACAGTATTGATAAATGATCTTACTACCAATACACCTGATTATGATATTTCCACTATTAATGCAGTTGATTATCCATTTATTAAACTACGTATGATTAACAGGGATACGTTGAATTATAGTCCATATCAATTACGCTATTGGAGGCTTACCTATATACCTGTGCCGGAAGGCGCAATAGCACCGAATATATTATTAACCGGTAAGGACACGGTAGATGTTGGCGAACCTTTTGATTTTAAAGTAGCCTTTAAAAATGTAAGTGAAATTTCATTTGACAGTTTAGTTGTGAAGATGGTAATAACAGATAAAAATAATGTACCGAATATCATTCCTATTCCAAAGAAAAAACCATTAGCAGTAAATGACACGATACAGATTTCACAAAAATTTCAGACTCCGACATTAGTAGGACATAATACATTGTTTGTTGAAGTAAATCCTGATAATAATCAACCCGAGCAATTTCACTTCAACAATTTTTTGTTTAAAAATCTTTATGTAAGACCTGACAGTTTAAACCCATTGCTTGATGTAACTTTTGATAATGTTCATATTTTAAACCGGGATATTGTTTCATCTAAACCGCATATTGTAGTTAAGTTAAAAGATGAAGCCAAATGGATGATATTAGATGATACAAGTTTGCTTACCGTAAATGTCAAATTCCCGAACGGTACAACACATCGTTACTACTTCAATAACGATACACTCCGGTTTACGCCTGCTGCTGTGGCACCAAACACCAACAATACGGCAACGATTGACTTTCTTCCTTTCTTCGGACAGGATGGAGAATACGAAATGCTGATAACGGGAAAAGATAAAAGTGATAATACAGCAGGTAATATTGAGTATCGGGTTGTATTTAAAGTCATCAACAAAGCGATGATTTCAAATATGCTCAATTATCCCAATCCGTTTACTTCACAAACTGCATTTGTATTTACCATAACCGGTAGCGAAATACCACAGAATATACGAATTCAAGTATTGACAATAACAGGTAAAGTGGTAAGAGAGATTACAAAAGATGAGCTAGGCCCATTGCATATTGGCAGAAACATAACTGAGTTTAAATGGGATGGAACTGATCAATATGGACAGAAATTAGCAAATGGAATTTATCTATACCGTGTCATTACCAATCTTAGAGGTAAAGCATTGGAAAAATACAAGAGCGATGATCCTGATAATAAAGATGAAACTGATAAATTCTTCAATAATGGGTATGGCAAAATGTACCTGATGCGTTAAAATAATTTTTTAAGTAAAAAGAATAAAGGGTCCATTCATGCGACCCTTTTTCTTTGTTCGTAACTGTAATCGATTTTCAAGAATTACATTTGCAACTTATCTAAAGTGAAATAAGTATGGCAAAAATCAGTATTAATATTTCAACAGGCAGTTTACAGCAGCAGGAGATGATTGTAGGTATTGACTTGGGTACTACCAACAGCCTTATTGCCATCATTCATCCCGAAACAAAGAAGCCAGTTGTATTGAAAGAAGTCGACGGGAATGCCTTGGTGCCTTCCATTCTTCATTTTTCAGAAAATGGAACTGTTAGTGTAGGTGATGAAGCAAAGCATTTTTTAATAACAGAACCGGAGAATACTATTTTTTCTGTAAAACGTTTAATGGGAAAATCGTATAACGATATTCGGGAGCATACCGGTTTTTTTAGCTATAAAATTATTGATGACAATACCGAAAGTTTGGTAAAAGTGAAAGTGGGTGAGCAATTTTATTCCCCGGTTGAATTATCTTCTTTTATTTTAAAAGAATTAAAAAAAAGGGCGGAGCACATTTTAAAAACACTGGTAACCAAAGCAGTGATAACAGTGCCTGCTTATTTTAATGATGCACAACGACAGGCTACCCGTGATGCAGGAAAACTGGCAGGCCTGGATGTATTGCGAATCGTAAATGAACCAACAGCTGCAAGTCTTGCTTATGGTTTGGGTTTAAATAAAGAGGAGGAAAAGTTAATAGCTGTATATGATTTGGGCGGGGGCACATTTGATATTTCAATTTTAAGAATCGCAAATGGTGTATTCGATGTCCTTTCTACGAATGGCGATACATATCTTGGCGGGGATGATTTTGACAGAGCAATTGCTGATTACTGGGTTGAAAAAAATGATTGGAATGAAAAATTGCCGGATAAAAATTTTAGACAACAAATTCGATTGATTGCTGAACAGGCAAAGAAGCATTTAAGTTTTAATGAAATATATAATGGTGAATTGAGCGGAAAAAATTTAACACTGTCAAAAAAAGAATTCGAGTTGTTAATTCAACCATTCATTTATAAAACAATTGACTGTTGTGTTAATGCAGTTATTGATGCAGGTATTTCTGTAAATGATATAAATGATATCGTAATGGTCGGTGGCAGTACTCGAGTGCCATTTGTAAAAGAATCAGTTGAAAAATTTTTCAAAAAGTCGGTAAATGTTTCAGTAAATCCCGATGAAGTGGTGGCACTCGGTGCAGCAGTACAGGCCGATATTTTAGCAGGCAACAACAAAGATTTTTTATTGCTTGATATTACACCATTATCGCTTGGTATAGAAACCATGGGTGGATTGATGGATGTATTAATTCCCCGAAACTCAAAAGTCCCATCAAAAGCAGGCAGGCAATACACAACTCAAAAAGATGCACAAACTGGTATGCGTATTTCAGTATATCAGGGAGAAAGGGATTTGGTGAAAGACAATCGCAAACTTGCTGAGTTTAATTTAACTGGAATACCCGGGATGCCTGCGGGGTTACCAAAAGTGGAAGTGAATTTTTTAGTAAACGCTGATGGGATATTAGTTGTTAAAGCAAAAGAACTGAGAAGCGGTGTTGAACAAACTATTGAAGTAAAACCACAATATGGATTATCTGATGCAGAAGTGGAAAAAATGCTTTACGATTCCATTACTTATGCAAAAGAAGATATACAAACACGGGCATTGGTGGAAGCGCAAACAGAAGCAAAACAAATGATTGATGTAACCACTTTGTTTATTTCTAAAAACGAGGCATATCTTTTACCCGAAGAAATTTTAAAAACACAAAATGCAATGAAGGAACTAAAAAATTTAATTAACTCAGGGAATAAAGATGTAATACATACTGCTATAGAAAATCTAAATACGCTTTCATCTCCGTATGCAGAACGGGTAATGAATGAAGCAATTGGAAAAGCAATGAAAGGAAAGTCTATTTAAACAATTTCTTGTTTCTAATACTTTTTACAGATAAAAGAATTGCCAGCAAAATCAAGACAGAAATATTTATCCAGAATGCAATTTTGACTGGCTTGGGAGTGAAATTAAATTCAACAAGATGATTGCCTTTCGGAACTGGTACAGTAATAAAAGTTTTGAAAGCGGTAGCATGAATTATTTTTTCACCATCAATTGAAACCCGCCAGTGTGGATAATCGTTTTGCAATAAAACAAGAAATTTATATCCCGAATTGTTAATAGAACATTTAATTTTCCCAGGTCCGTTTTCAATTACTTTAATATTTGAAGAATCAAAATTTGTGGATGCATTGATCAACGTGTCTGAACTGAGAAACAACCATGCTTGTTGGTTTATAAAATTAGTTAGTGATGAATCAGCAAAGTATTCAGCATTTGATTTTAACTGAACCGGGTAATCTTCCATTTCCGGATTCCCGATTTTTTTACTAAAAGAAGAAAGCATGATATACTCTCGTTTGTTTTCGGGTTCTATAAGCTTCGTTTGATTTATGGTAGTTAATTCTTGTTTTTGAATTCCTTTTGGAGTACTATTAATTACCTGCTGCATTTCCTTTTTTGATTTCATGCCGAGCCCCGTATAGGGCAAACAAAGCCAGGTTGTAATAATTAAATTTATACAAAGGATAAAAAAAGATGAAGTGAAATTGAATTTATATTTTTTAATAAACCAAACAGATAAAAGGAGTATGATACTCTGAATAAAAAATAAATCCGCAAATGATAAGTTTTCAAATACCGACTTTATAAAAAATTTACCTGAATTACCTATTACTGAAAAAATAATAGAAGAATGAAAAGTAAAAACAAGGATTAAAGAAACTACAGCTGTAACTAAAGGCAAAACGAATAGCCAGTTAACTGGTGTAATAAGTAATTGTTTAAAATTATTTTTTTGTAGTAAGCTATGTAACCCGGCTGCAGAAATTAAAAAAAGAATTAGCAGTACAAAGTAGGTAAACTCGCCATTCATTCTTACATAGCCGGTATACGGTAAGAATTTCCAGGCAAGGGTTTTAAACCAACCACCTGAAGCCAATAAAACAAAAAACAGCAGTGGGAGCAGCGTAAATAAAATTATTTTTTTATTGATTTTTTTGAAATAAAAAATTAAACCAATCAGCATGGCAATGCCACCGTACACATTACGCATTGAGATGTCAGTATTAAAAAAATCAGTTTTATGAACCGGAAGCGGAAACAGGAGTGAAATATATGATTGCAGGGTAGTAGGGGACAGGAGCGATTCATCCAGCGATAATTTATTTCCCCTTGAAATATATTCAAGCATTTCAAAATTACTTACAATTACAACTGTGCAACAAAGACAACTGATTAACAATAGCAGACTATTTTTGAGCAAAAATTTTTTTAAATACAATTCTTTTGTAACTGAATGCCTGAACAGGTAAATAAAAAACAGAGCAAACAGGAAGAAATAAGATGCTCCAATTATCAATCCAGGATGCGTCGAAGATGTAAAAAATAACACACTGATTCCGCAAGCAATAAAATTTTTAACTATAGGATTTTTATTTGCCCGAATAAAATAGAGCAATACGTACGGGAAAAAAGCAACTCCGGTTATCCATATAAAATGTTGGAGATGCCCTACTGCATACCCACAACAGAGGTAAGCTAGCCCGGTAACTAATGCGATGTCTTTAGAAAATAATTCTTTTAACAGCTTATACATACCCCAACCGGCTATCAACAGATAAAACATTTCTTCAAGGGTAATAGTATAAACTGAATAGCCAACTGTTTTTGCAATCACCCATAAAATTGGATTCCAGAAACCGTTATTCATATCGCCATATTGCGGTATGCCATAATGAATATAGGGGTTCCACCACGGAAAGTATCCCGAGTATAAACTTTCGCTAATGACAAAACGTGTTGGAAGGTTTTGATTTATCAAATCATTTTTTAAATGGAAGAATGGAAGAAATACAGGCAGGTAAACAATGAAAAGAAATAATGCAAAAAGCAAAAAGGGGTTGCTATAAAAAAAAGAAGTTATCTTTTTCATTGGTTAGTAAACATAGTTTCGTATAAAGATACTATCGGGTTTTGGTTCCATTTTAAATCCATCTTTCAGTGATGTACCCCTGGGTTGCAAATATTTATTTTCCTGATAAATGCAGGGAATGTCTGTGTTATAGCAATCCCTCATCCAACCGTTGTTTATATATTCTGGTAAGTTAAATTCAATCCCCTTTATATATATCTTTTTTAAAGGTGGCTGATCAAGACTAACGGTATGAATAAAATTTTCTGGATTGTTTATCAGCGGCATTGCCTTTTTATAAAGGTAATTGCAGGAAATAAAAATAGTGACAATGATAATTGGTTTGTGAATTTTTGTTGTGATCCATTGACCTATAAAAAAACAGATCGGAAAAAATGCAAGCGGTAATAAAACGCCATATCCAAATCTTGGTGAAGGTGCAGTAAAAAACCAACCCGCCGCCATTATCAGCATCAGGAGAAATAGGGATTTAATTTTTTTATAATCAATAGCAAGTTTTGTTTTTATAAATAGAATGAGCAATGAACTAGTCGAGGCGAGTATGATAATTTTTTGTTGTATCAGAATTCCTTTGAACCAGTACCCGATCCAGCTTTTATTCATCAACTCTGGTATTTGCGTAAAGTCAAGATTATTGCTGTTGTAAAACCTATTGCCTACCTGAATGTATTGCCTGAGATAATCGGTAATAGCTACAGGTACCTGCCAATCGGGTGAAAAAAAACTATAGGATAATGGATAAAGTAAATAACCTGTAGCGATGTAATTTTTTATTAATAACGGAACTACGATGATTAGTGCAGCAAGAAAAGTAAAAACCAGATAAGTTCTTTTCTTTAGGCTAAATAAATAAAAAAGGATAAGTAAAATAATAAATATCCCCGATAATTTTAAAGGGATAATAGAAATACATAGAATAATAAATAAAAAAGAAGGTGTTTTCGTCTCAGAAGGAGATACTATGTATTCGATTAGAAACGACACGGCTGCTATAGTTAAAGCGGTAACTATAAAATCATAGTTGGTGGAACTGGCAGCATCTCGAAACAATTCCCACTCAAAAAAACAAAATAAAATTATCAGGAAATAAAAATGGCTCAATATCTTATTTGCTGCATTGTTGTTTCTGTTAATGCTGTGAAATTTCCAATGACTCAGTAGCCATATAAAAAACCAGATTACAGCCGTATTATTTAAATAAGTAAAATTTTGATTATTTAAAAATGGAAGGTGAAAAAAACTAATCAAATTAAACCAATTCGATCCTAAACCAAAACGAGGAAACAGATTTGCAATACCGGGCACTGAACCATATTCGTTATACCATCGAATAATTTGTACATGATAAACATGGGTATCATTATTTGAAGGTTTTAAACAACCCACTATTAAAAAAATAGTTAGACAAATAAATAAAAAAGTCAGATCAATTGAACTAAATTTAATATTTATGGGGAGAAGCCTGATTCTCGATTCTATTTTTTTTCTTATAAAAAATAAATACATTAAAAGCCCACCGGTTAATAATAGTAAATAACTGAATTTAAGGGGAAACAACAAATACAACCAGGAAGAAATGAAAGATAAAATAAGAAGGCCTGAAAAAAATAAAAAACTTAGAAGTCCGATTGATGAACGATACCAGAAATTTGTACCACCCGTATTTTTTAGTTGAAATAATAAAACAGGAATGCCCCAGAGCATACAAGTAATTGAAATTATAATATCATGGGCAATTAGCTGAATCATATTTCATAAATAACGAATAAATAAAACTATTTCTTTGCTATCACGATAGCTGATAAGCCAGCTTTTTTAAAAACGAGTCTATCCAATAATTTACCCAGCGATGTTAAGCTATTATATATTCGCATTTCGTTGGATGAGATAGATTTCAGCCTGAATATTTTGCTATACAACCAGCCAAAAATACCCAGCACATTAAAATAAAAACTTTTTTTAATCTGAAAATTATTTTTAATAAAAATGGTTTTCAGCTTTTTTAGCGTATATCTTCTGTAATGCCCCAGTTCCTTATCAAGTGAACAGAATAAAAATTGATAAGAAGGAGTAAGTACGATAAGTGTCCCATTAGGCTCTAATAATAATTTTGCATTGGCAATTGCCATATCATCATCTTTCAAATGTTCCAGCACATTTAAAAGAAAAACGGTTTTGAATTTTTCAGTCAAGGAAGTATAACAATTGCTAAAATCAGGATGCTCCAGGTCAATTTTTAGAACGCCCTGCAAATTTGGAAATAAAGCGAATTTTGTTTTAAGATGAGTAAGATATAAATCTTCATAGTCAGATAATGTAATAATAAATTTCTGTTCAAGAAAAAAAGCAGAAATATTGCCAATACCGCTTCCAATTTCAAGAATTGAACCATGAGCAAATGGCTGGATTGTTTCAAACATCCATTGGTTAAATTTATCTGCACCAGAGATTGACTGTAATGTTATTTGCCCTGCATTCACTAGGTTAAAAATGTTTAGTTTCTTGAAATGATATTGTATTTGAATATGCACCAAAGTGCCCGAAAACCATCCCGCCATCCAATTTTTTTACCTTCATTATAATTTCGACCGTAATAAGAAATTCCGACTTCATAAAATCGTATGTTTTTTATTCGACTGAGTTTGGCAGTTACTTCTGGTTCAAACCCAAACCTGTTTTCTTTTAAACAGATACTTTTCAGGATGTCGGTTTTTACCATTTTATAGCCAGTTTCTATATCAGAAAGATTAAGACCTGTAAATACATTACTCCAGAAAGTAAGAATCTTATTGCCGAACGTATGCCAAAAAAAAAGAACACGATGCGCATCACTGCCCCTGAAGCGGGAACCGTACACTACATCAGCATGACCCTCTAAAATAGGTTTCAGTAATTTATTGTATTCAATGGGGTCATATTCAAGATCTGCATCTTGTATTATAATGATTTCGCCAGTAGAATTTTTTATGGCAGTTTGTATTGCGGCACCCTTTCCCCTGTTGTATTCATGCTTTATATATTTAATATCTACCTGTTCATTTTTACCCATGAATTGGAGAATAAGTTCCCCACTTTTATCAGTTGAGCAATCATCTACAATTATTATTTCTTTTTTTATTTCTTGAACAAGATTAATTGAAATAAGACGGGAAAGCATGACTGTAACCATACATTCTTCATTAAAACAAGGTACAAGTATGGAAAGTTTTTGGATAGTCATAAGCAAAAATGAATAACAGATCGGAATTTAATTTAATTATTTCTGAAATTTATACTTAAGAGATAAAAATTTCTTTTCAAAATAAAAATAGCTAAGCATACTAATTATAAAGCCAAGAACCGTTGCACATAGAGAGGCTGCATAGCTGCATCCAGTAGCCGAAAGATTGGAATTTTGACTAAAATAAGTTGTCAGTTCTTTATGGGTTAATAAAAAAACCGGCCAATGAAAAACATACAAACCATAAGAAATTTTACCAACGAACCGTAGCGGCGATAAAGTAAAAATCATATTAAATAGTTTCGATTTTGAATGAATAATTTCATTTACCAGCAATCCAAGCATGGCAGAAAATGTAGTATATCCTACATATGCGAGATAGGGAAAATTAAATTGATTTGATTTATTAGCGAAATAAAAAAGAAAATTGAGTGCTGCAAGTATTAATGTTAATAGTGCAATATTATGCGAAATAAAATTTTTGTTTATACTGTAAGTCAAAGCAATTAGACAGCCAATACATATTCCGTCAATTCTGGTAAACCTGTAAAAAACAGTATAATTAAAATTGTCAAGTTGGAGGTGCCATAAAAAGGATCGAATGATAAATAATCCAATTAGAACGGTTAGCATGAAAATTATCAGTCGTTTCGGTTTTTTGAGCCATAAAATAATAAAGGGCCAAAGCAGGTAAAATTGTTCCTCTACTGCTAATGACCAAAAATGGTTTAAATAATCTGTATGTTTCGGGAAATTAAAAATTAGAAGCCAATTTTGTGTATAAGTCCAAAACCAGAATTGGTTATCTGAAAAATATTTCAAATGCTCGCTTAAAGAATTGAACAGGGGTAGTATAACAATGAAAATTATCAGCATTAAGTAGTACAGCGGAAAAATTCTTAAAATTCGCCGCATAAAAAAATTTTTCAAATAGTTGTCTGCATTCAGTGTGTTGATTAAAATTGTGGTGATCAAAAATCCGGAAATCACAAAAAATAAATCAACACCAAGCCACCCGTATTCAAAAAAATTACTAAAACCAAAGTTGTGCGTAAATACAACTATCAAACAGGATATACCTCTTAATCCGTCTAAACCGGGAAAATAGTTATTTGCATTTTGCACAGTGTTCATTACAGATAAGAGTCGGTGATTATTAAAGAAGCATTGGATGTAAAAGTCAAATATAATTTTATGAGTAATGTAAACCTAATTTAAACGTTTGCGGAGCTATTTATTTATAAACACTAATGGATAAATTTCTTTTTTAGATTAAGAAAACGTTGTTCATAAAATTTATAACTTATCGCAGCAATCGAAAAAGATAGAATCATGCTGACAATTCCATTAACTGGATTTGGCAGATTAGATTTGGAATTGATAATGTAAAAAACGGGGATATGAAATAAATATACCCCATAAGAAATTTGACCAAGATAATTTATAAGCCAATTATTTTTTAAGAATTTAAATTTTGTTTTCTCTTTTATAAAATATTCAATAAAAAATATAGTCAGGATACTGATTGAAGTATAACCGATAGTGGAAAATAAAGGATTAGTTACATAGGGATTTTTAAACAAAATAATTCCAATAGGAAAAACAGAAACGGATAATATGATAATTAAACTTCTGACTTTTTTAGTCAGCTCTGTATAGCTGAAACCACAGCCTAAAAAACAACCAAAAGCAATTGTATCAATCCGGGCAAAAGTATTGCAATGATAAGTCTCATATCTGTATCCCCATTTCCACCAGATAACTAATCGAATGATAAACACAATAATTATAGTGATAATAAGAAGTTTTCTTAGTGTGGTTATGTTCCTGATATAATAAATTGTTATTGGCCATATAAAATAAAACTGTTCTTCCATTGCTAATGACCATAAATGGTTTAAATAACTTTGTGGCTCCAAACCGTTGAATACAAAAAGAAAATTTTGAAGATATATAAAATAATAGGGGTAATTATTTTTAAGAAATTGAAAACTGTTTGCTTTGCTGAATATGAAAAGTGCAAGAAAAAATACGCCTATAAACAAATAATAAATTGGAAAAATTCGCAAGGCACGTCTTGCATAAAAATTTTTGAAGTAATGATTTTCGTTTATTGAGTTTAAAAGTACTTTTGTAATCAGAAAACCGGACAAAACGAAAAAGACCTCCAGGCTTACCCATCCAAATTTAAAAAACCCATAACCTGGAAAATAATGGCAACAAATAATCCAAAGAATTCCTATTCCTCTGAAAGAGTCTAATCCTTTATAATAGATATACCTTGATTCTGATTGCATCCTATCAAAAGCTGAATATTCAAGCTTTAAAGTTTATTTAATAATTTTCTCACAATATATTTTCCGATCAAATCAAATTCGATATTCACAATATCTCCTTTATTTACATACTGAATATTTGTATGAATAAATGTAAAAGGAATAATTGCAACCTTAAAGCTTTTCTTTTTTACATCAAATACGGTAAGGCTAATACCATTAATTGAAAGAGACCCCTTTTCAATAATCAGGGATGAAAATTTTTTGGAAAATTCGAAGTCAAAAACCCAGCTTCCAGCTTTTTCCTTTCTTTTTTTGCAAATTGCAGTTGTATCTACATGACCTTGTACCCAATGACCATCAAGGCGACTATTAACGGTCAAACACCTTTCGAGGTTTATAATTGTTCCTTCTTTCCAATCGCCAATATTGGTTTTATTCAAAGTTTCTTTTATAGCAGTTACTTTATATTTATTATTTTTTACTTCCTCAACGGTCAGGCAGGCTCCGTTATGTGATAAACTCTGATCCACTTTTAATTCGCTTGACAAAGAGGATTCTATCCAAAAACTTTTGTTGGAGCCATTGGAAATGACCTCTTTAATAATAGCCGTGGTTTCAATAATGCCAGTGAACATTCTGCAAATCTAAACAACCAGCACACTGCAATCACCTGGTTACCGATAAAATTTTGCAGTTAATGAAAACTTTAAACATTAAACTTGAATCTTTAAATATTCCCGCCTATATTTGCTGCCCATTTAAAAAACTACCAAGGAGGTATAAAAATGCTGATTATAGACTCAAAAGATTGCGAAGTAATAGACAAAGCACTCAAGAAGTATAAAAAGAAATTCGAGAAATCGAAAACCTTACTTCAATTGCGTGAAAGACAGTGCTTCATTAAACCATCGGTGAAGCGTCGTGGTGAAATTCTAAAAGCAATCTACAAGCAGAAAATTGCAGCCGGCACTATAGAAGGTAAATAATTACTTCTTAGGGTCTTATTAATAAATAGCAGCAAAGTTTTATAACTTTGCTGCTATTGTTGTTTATGGTTTTACCCAATTCTCCAATCCAATCCTTTCTTGATTACCTGAAATTTGAAAAACGATATTCAGCTCACACTGTTATCGCTTATCAAACTGACCTTACCGATTTTTTTAAATATGTCAGTAATGTATTTGGAGAATTTACACTTCCCGAAATTTCACATTCTTATATACGAAGCTGGCTCGCATCGTTAAAAGAAAAAGAAATTACTTCACGAAGTATCACCCGAAAGATTTCCTCACTTCGTTCTTTTTTTAAATATCAAATAAAGTCAGGTGTACTCACTGCATCACCGATGGGTCAGGTAATAGCGCCAAAAATGGGAAAGCGTTTGCCCGTTTTTATCAAAGAAAAAGAAGCCGAACTAATGATTGAAAATTTAAATGTTACAACAGAAGATTGGAAATCATTGAACACAAAATTGCTTGTAAAACTTTTTTACAATACGGGTATGCGGTTGAGTGAATTGATAAATATGAAAGATTCACAAATTGATTTCAGCCTTTCACAATTAAAAATTTTGGGCAAAGGAAATAAAGAAAGAATCATTCCTGTCTCCGGGGAATTGTTGAATGATATTAAAGATTATCAATCGCAAAAAAGGAAAAAGTTTGCAGACCCACCTGTTGTTTTTTTAATAAATGAAAAAGGTGTTAAACTTTCTCCCAAATCAGCCTACCTGTTGGTTAATAAGATTCTTGGTGCAGCCACTACGCTAAATAAAAAAAGTCCGCATATTTTACGTCATAGTTTTGCCACACATCTTATGAATAATGGCGCAGACCTCAATGCAGTAAAGGAATTGCTGGGACATAGCAGTCTTGCTGCCACCCAGGTTTACACCCACAATACCATTGGTAAATTAAAAGAGGTGTTCAAAAAAGCACACCCAAAAGCTTAATTTTATTCAGGAACACAATAAAATTGTTCAAGTAAATTTTTGAATTTCTCAATTCAGTTTGTAACTTGAATGGGCAAAAAGATTTGAAGCGAATCATAAAATTCAACACTTCAAAAAGTTCTTTAATTATTGTTCATTTTTTAAAAATAAGACCTATGAACGTAAACATTCAGACAGTAAGATTTGATGCTGACAACAAATTGCTTGATTACATCAAACGCAAGATGGAAAAGCTCAGTACTTTTCATGACAGCATCATCCGTGTTCATGTTTTTCTGAAACTTGATAATGTAGCTCATAACATTAAAGACAAGATTGCAGAGATCAAAGTACACGTACCCCGTTACGATTTTTTTGTAAAAGCTGAAAGCAAATCATTTGAGGAATCATTCGACGAAGCTTTTGATTCATTAGTAATTCAACTCAAGCGGAAAAAAGAAAGGCAGGCAGCATAAAAGAAATTGAAATCTCATCTTAGGTGAGATTTTTTTTATTTTGAACTTAGCTATATAGTTACTATTCTAGTCCCTTGCAATCTGTGATTTGTTCTTTTTCTTCTTTAAGTGAAAGAAAAAAAGAATCACACTTCATCAGTTGAAATTATATTCGGGAAGGAAAACCCACAATCAATTGAAAACAAGTAAAAAAAACCTCGATATAGATTTTTGCAATTATCAAATTCCCTTACCTTTGCCCTCCCTAAATAATTGGGGGTAGTTCTTTATTGTCTTTTTCGCATTAGATTTAATACCAACGGCGGAATTAATAATCCGCCACCTTAGCTCAGTTGGTAGAGCAACTGATTTGTAATCAGTAGGTCGCCAGTTCGACTCTGGCAGGTGGCTCAAGGCTTTGTAAATTTGAAATTTTATAATTAAAGATTTGCAATAATGGGCAAGTAGCCAAGTGGCCAACGGCAGCAGACTGTAAATCTGCTCTCTTACGAGTTCGGTGGTTCGAATCCATCCTTGCCCACTTTATCCACCGGAGCTTTAGCAAAGGAGGAAGTTCTTTTAAATCGAAAATTTGAAATTTTAAATTTCAAATTGATTTGCGGGAGTAGCTCATTTGGTAGAGCGATAGCCTTCCAAGCTATAGGTGGCGAGTTCGAGCCTCGTCTCCCGCTCCAAATGAAAAGTCATTAGTCTGTAAATCGCTAAATCATTTTTGATGATTTATTTTTCAATGATTGATTAACCATTGACTCAATCACTTTTTAAAAAGCCGTTGTAACTCAGTGGCAGAGCATCCTGATGATATCGGGAAGGTCTTGGGTAAGGAAACAAGTTCTTTCTAAGTGAATTGAGCGATTTGTTCTGAATAGCTATACCAGCCGTTGTAGCTCAGTGGCAGAGCACTTCCTTGGTAAGGAAGAGGTCAAGGGTTCAATTCCCTTTAACGGCTCAATAGATTATTGAAATGCCGTTAATGAATTTGAAACTCGGTGGCAGAGCATCCCGATTAGTATCGGGAAGGTCATACCGAACGATGCGGGATTAACGGCTCTTTCTGTTTAGATTTGCGATATAAATTGCAAATTAGATCTGAAAAAAATTCTGCACAATGCAGGAATGATTCTTATATTTTTATTTTGTAAAAACAACTTTTAAAACCGATAACAATGTCAAAAGAGACCTTTAAGAGGGACAAACCCCACGTTAACGTTGGTACCATTGGGCATATTGACCATGGCAAAACAACACTTACTGCTGCTATTACCACCATTCTGGCAAAGAAAGGTATGGGCAACACAGCAAAAAAATATGATGAAATTGAT
>JANPEU010000256.1:0-1606 GCA_031423175.1 Bacteroidota bacterium | reverse complement strand
GATCTTGACGGTGATATTGGTGCCACATCTCTGGATATGACGATTATTGAAAATAATATAATCTTAGGTGCATTCTTACAGGATCCTATTCCGTAATCAAGTAAGAACACTGTTAATATTTAAAGGATGCAGAATTTTTTCTGCATCCTTTTTTTGTTTCAAAATAAAATCAATATTGCTTAAAAAAGTTCGTCGAATAATTACCGCAAACTGTCGAATAAAAGGACTTTCAGAAGTTACATCGCTCCGATTTTATGACCCAAGCATCAATCGGCATTGTTAATAATGAGCTAATAAGCTGATATTGGTCTATATAACAGATGATAACCCAGTGGTAAAACAGCGATAAAAGCTTGTAAAACATTAAAAAAAAGATATTCACTTATAGAGTTTTTGAACAAAAAAAACGCCAGAGGACAATAAGGAAATATCAGACACCCTGTTTTTTCAAGGTTCTTGCCCAATAAAAATTGGAAATCTCATTGAAACTTACCATATTTACAGACCATTGCAAATTTCACATCAAAGTAAAAATTTTGTTCATAGTCTTAGTATCAACGAAAGACTTCGAACTGCTATCTTAACTGAAACATATACGTGAAACTTTACACGAGTTACTTTATTGTCAATAATCATTGCGAAAGCTGTGCAGTTTTTTATTCTACTGCTACAGCTTTTTTTATGTCCAACAGAAAAAAAAAATAAATAAAAATAAACTAACAAATCCAATCTTAACTAAAATGGAAAACAATCTCTACTTTAAAAAATCTGCGAATGGTTTCACTCGTTGGATGCTTTGCACGAGTATCATTATGCTGTGTTTATTTACAGTAAATGTGAATGCACAAATTACTGTTGTATCCGGTGGTGCCGGATTGTCTGCATCATACGGCTCGCTTACAAAAGCGGGAGGATTGTTCAGCGCTTTAAATGGCACAAGTCAATCTGCTCAGACAATTGTGATTGCAATTACTGGCGATGTACTTGATGAGGACGGAGCGAACGCTTTAACAGGAGCATCGGGAATGTGGACAAGTCTTTCGTTCACACCATCTGGTCCAAGAACAATTTCCGGTACAATAAGTGGCACAGGACTTATCGATTTAAGCGGGGCAGATAATGTTACGTTTGATGGTATTAACTCGGGAGGCAACTCACTTACAATTGCTAATACAAATACTGCCTCAACGGCAAATACAAGTACTATACAATTCATCAACGATGCAACAAATAATACAGTTAAGAATTGTATTATCAGGGGTGCCGCAACAGGTACGAGTACTGCTACGATCTTTTTCAGTGCTTCACCTGCCATTACTGTTAGTATTGCTGGTAATGATGGAAATATAATTGATAGAAATAACATTGGACCAGTAGGAACGAATTTTCCATTGCAACCGATTTATTCATTAGGTACAACTACGGCGGCTGCAAATTTCACAAGCGGTGTTCAAATTACGAATAATAACATATTTGACTTTTTTAATTCTGCTGCTGTAGCAACAGGAGTATTTGTATCAAGCGGAAACACGGACTGGACGGTTACTGGAAACAGTTTGTATCAAACGGCTTCAAGAGCTTTTACAGCCACTGGCGGATTTATTGG
>JANPEU010000255.1:0-30013 GCA_031423175.1 Bacteroidota bacterium | reverse complement strand
TTGATGCCTGATAATTTGAACCATCGATCGAATACTGATAAGAAGAATTACCACCTGTTGCAGATGCCGTTATTCTACCATCATTTCCTCCATCACAACTTGCAGTCAATGTAACTGCAGTTGCAACGATCGGCAAAGGTTCAGTCATTGAAATATTTTGTGTGCTCATACATCCATTTGCATCCCGAATAGTTACAATATAATTTCCGGCAGGTACATTAAATAAATTGCTGCTTTGAAAGGCGGCACCATTTAATGAATATTGATAGGGTGCCACTCCACCATTAGCAGAAATATTTATTCTTCCATTACTTTGGCCATAACAAACAACCGGGACTAAACTACTTGATGAAAGAAGTATTGACGGTTCAGAAACTGTAACAATCATTGAACTTTGACATCCATTTGCTTCGCGGAAAAAAACGGTATACATACCGGCAGTTAATCCATTGAAAATTGGAGATGTTTGCCAAATAGTACCGTTTAATGAATATTCAAATGGTGCAGTACCTGGTGTAAGATTTGAAACTGTGATCGAACCCGAATTTCCGCCATTACACAATACATTTGATGGCGTTGTTGTAGCAGTGATGACTGCACCTGCGACCACTGTAACTTGAATTAAAGATGATGTACAACCTGTAGAAATGTCTCTGACAAGTATAGTATATAAACCTGGAGCAAGATTGTTGAAAACATTACTTGCTTGTGGTGGTCCTGAATTTAGAGAAAAGCTAAATGGGCCTGTACCGCTTGTTGGAGTTACAGTGATTACTCCATTATTTACCCCAGCACAAGAAGTGGGAGTTGTAATAGTGCTTGCAGTTATAAGTCCAGAAATTGAAATAGCAACCGGATAATTTGCAGTGCAGGTAACTGAAGCATCCCGGATTCTTACATTATAGTTTCCACTTGCCAAACCAGTAAAAGTATTTAATGACTGCCAAACCACGCCATCTAACGAATATTGATATGGTGGAGTTCCTCCGCTTGTATTTGTTGCAGTAATAGTACCGGTAGAAGCAGAACAACTTGCGGAAGTTGTATTTAAAGTAGAAATTAAATTTGCCGATCGAGTAACTCTTAATGTATCTGTTCCAAAAATTTCAACTGCAGGATCATCTATTTTTGTATAAAAAGACTTTACAATATAACGGGTAGTAGCTCCTGCTGGCGGGCATATATTTGGAAATATTGCTTCAAGAGATCCATTTCCAAGAGCAGTAGTTGTGCCTGTTGTAATAAAAGTGCCTCCCAATGTATATAATTCCACTCTTCTAAAAAGAGTGGGCCCTGCTGAAGGAATAAAACGCCAACTTTCATTCATTCCAATATTTCCCCATGGAGCATCTGAAGCTCTTCTGCCTGCGGGCATCACACCATTGTCACGATTAAAATTTTGTATGCCGATCATTGCCCGACCCTGATTCCAATTATTACAAATTTGTTTATCAAAAATTTTTACTTCAATTATACCTGTTGATTCAAACAAAATAATCTGGTACGTATTTTCAATAAGCGAATTACAAAACGCATTTCCAAATAATGGAACCATATAATAACTTAACACCCATTTTCTAAACGGAGCAACACCTACTGTTGTGTATTGGATTAATTGAGATGGTGAAGTTGGTGAACTGGGATCCAAATCATGATAAGGCCCCATTATTAAAGCTTTGTCATAAAATGTACTGGGTAAGTCTTGGGGCACCGTTGCATTCAAAATACTCCAATGAGCAGGTGACCCCGCTTTTGAAATATCAAAACTTATAACACCATTTGTACTTGCTATAAGGTTATTATATACTGTGCCATAAAAAGGAAATGGGAATCCAATATTTATAACAGCACTATAAAAGTCATCTGAATTAAGATTAGCTGATGTGCCGGGATCATTTGGCAATACATAAGTGGGAGAACATGCCTGAACGCCGAAACCAGGAAGTGAATTAATGGTATAGCTATCTGTTAAGCCATGAATATCCGGTACAATTGCTTTTAAATTAAAACATGATGAGGCTGGGCAACCTGGCAATAAAGTATCCCGGGTACAGTTGAATGTAAAACCCTGTCCGTTTATTGAAGAAGAAAAAAGATAAACGGTAACCAAAAAAATAAAAAATCTTAAAAATCTCATTCAAAAAAGCAATTAGTAAAAGATTTGGAGTTTCTTTCAGGTGAACAAGGTAAGAAAAATCGTTTTGAAATCAGCTATCCATTCCGATTGTATAAATTGGATTAGGCGAGATAAATTAAAATATTGTTTTTCAAAATAAATTGAAGAAAATTAGTTTATTTCATAACTAAACTTTCAAGTACATATATTTTTATCCCGCATTATTTAAATCTTCCGTATCAAATCTTTCCACTGTTTCTATTCCCCCTAAATCAGTTAGTCTTTGAACCAATCTATCTAATTCCTCCTTATCATGTACATACACTTTTATATTACCTTCAAACAAACCTTCTTTGGCTTCTACTGTCAATGCTGCAATATTAATTTTCAATTCACCGGAAATAAGATTTGTTATTTTATGTATTACTCCCACATCATCCATTCCAACTATCCTTACACCAGTTAAGAAAGAAATTTCTTTATTTTTTGCCCATTTTGTTTTTACAACCCGATGCCCGTAGTTCGATAACAGTTTTGTGGCGTTTGGACAATTAGTCCGGTGAATTGTCAACCCTTTTCCGGTTGTTACAAAACCAAATACATCATCACCCGGAATCGGCTTACAACAATTAGCAAGATTATAAACAATGCGATCGCTGCTTTCACCAAAAATAATCAGCTCCGCATCTTTTATATTTTTATTGGGAATAAAATCTTCTGTTTTTTGATCCGGTTGTTTTACCGGTTTTGGAAAATCCAATTTATCACCATAGACTTTAAAATCTTTCAGATCTTTTAAATCAATATTCTTAATGGCAATATTATAGTACAGATCAAGAGGCGAACTATGTTTATAATAATGAACTACTTCATCAATATTATGTGCATTGAAAGCAGCACCCATTCCTTCTATCTTTTTCTGAAGGGTATATTTTCCATCATCAGCTATTTTTCTTTTTTCTTCTTTGAGTGCATCCCGAATTCTGCCTTTTGCTTTTGATGTAACTACAAATCCTAACCAATCTTCATTAGGTTTTTGCTTATTGCTCGTTATTATCTCCACCTGATCACCACTGCGCAGTTTGTGACTGATGGGCACTAATTTATGATTGAGTTTGGCCCCAATCGTTTTGATACCAATGGCACTATGAATTGAAAATGCAAAATCCAATGCTGTAGATCCGATTGGCAGCATTTTTACATCGCCCTTTGGAGTATATACATAAATTTCTTCGGCAAGAAAACTTGTTTTAAAATCCTGTAAAAAATCGATACTGTCCGTATCCTGATTTGATATTACTTCACGTATTTGCTGAAACCATTTATCAAAACGGCTTTCATCTCCGGTATCTTCTTTATACTTCCAATGAGCTGCCAAACCTTTCTCTGCAATTTCATTCATCCGTTTTGTCCGTATCTGTACTTCCACCCATCGTCCTTCAGGTCCCATCACGGTTGTGTGCAATGCTTCGTATCCATTACTTTTCGGGTTGCTCAACCAGTCTCTCAATCTTTGGGTTGATGGTTGATACTCATCGGTGATAATTGAATACACTTTCCAGCATTCTTCCTTTTCTTTTTCAGGAACCGAATCAAGAATAATCCGGATGGCAAATAAATCATACACCTCTTCAAAAGTCACTGATTTTTTTTTCATTTTATTCCAGATGGAATGAATACTCTTGGGGCGACCAAAGATTTCAAAATTAAATTCAGCTTTCTCTAATTTTTCAACAATCGGTTTTATAAATTCATTTACATATCGGGTACGTTCTCTTTTTGTTTCAGAAAGTTTTTGTGCAATGTCTTTGAAAGTCTCCGGCTCCATATATTTCATAGCCAAATCTTCCATTTCGGTTTTGATAGTATATAGACCCATACGGTGAGCAAGTGGTGCATATACATAAACTGTTTCCGAAGAAATTTTCAATTGCTTTTCCCGCTTCATGCTATCCAGTGTACGCATATTATGAAGACGGTCGGCCAGCTTTATCAATATCACCCGTGGGTCATCGGTAAGTGTTAATAAAATCTTTTTAAAATTTTCTGCTTGTTGAGATGCATTTACATCTACAATATTTGAGATCTTGGTAAGCCCATCCACAATTTTTGCAATCTCACTTCCAAATTCACGTTGCACATCTTCCAAAGTTATATCCGTATCTTCTATTGTATCGTGTAGTAATGAACAAATAGTAGAACGGATCCCTAATCCTATTTCTTCGGTACAAATTTTTGCAACAGCAATGGGATGAAGAATATAAGGCTCACCACTTTTACGGCGCATGGTTTTATGCGCATCTGCTGCCATTTCAAAAGCGATACGCAACAAATCTTTATCACCCGGCTTCAATTTTGATTTTAATGACCGCAGCAACGAACGGTACTCCCGCAGGATTAATTTCTTTTCCTGTTCTTCATTAAGGTTATATTTTGAGGGCTGCTCTATAGTTTCCATGAAAGACGAATTTACAGAAAAGCTTCCATTTCTTTTGATGAAATGCCCTACATTTGCCACCCGATTTAATAGTCAAATCGATAAAAGGTTATTGAAGTCAAATGATTCGATGACTTACTAACTTTCTTTCTCCGGGTGTGGTGAAATTGGTAGACACGTCAGACTTAGGATCTGATGCCGTAAGGTATGGGGGTTCGAGTCCCTCCACCCGGACTTTTGGTTTCATATGGTTAATTGGGTGATTCGTTATTGTAAAATCACCCAATTAACCCATTTACTTAAATGACATAATTTTCTTACATGGCAGCAATTACAAGAGAGAACATTGGCTTACTCAACGACAAGCTCACATTAAAAATTGAAAAATCAGACTATCTGCCTGCTTTCGAAAAAGCATTGAAGGAATATAGCAAAAAAGCAAATATTCCGGGTTTCAGAAAAGGAATGGTACCTGCTGGGTTGATTAAAAAAATGTATGGAGCTTCTGTATATACAGATGAGGTGATGCGTACTATAGACCGTGAGATGATGAAATTCATGGAATCTGAAAAATTAGAAATTTTTGCGCAGCCACTTCCAATGGATATTAATCTGAAACAAATTGACATGAACAGCCCGGCTGATTACAGTTTCAATTTTGAAATAGGACTGAAACCTGAGTTCAGTTTATCTTCTTTATCAACCGGAAAATTTATACGTTACAAAGTAGCCATTACAGAAGAAATGATAGATAGTGAAGTAGCAAGATTACAAAACCGCTATGGCAATATGAAAGATTGCGAAACGGTAACGGAAGATGAAAATGTGCTGAATGTAAATTTTGCGGAGTGTGATGCAGATGGAACTGAAACTGAAGGTGGGGCAAAAAAAGATAATTCTTTACTGTTGAAATATTTTACAGAAGAAATTAGAAAAAATTTGATGGGGAAAAAGGTAGAAGACACATTCGTTATTCAATTGAAAACAGCTTTTGAAACAAAAGAAAGAGAATGGGTGATGGATGATTTAGGTTTGGATAAAACAAATGCCGAACATGCTGATAAGTTTTTTAAACTTGCAATTACAAAAGTTGGACTACTTGAAAAAAGAGAATTGAATGAAGAGTTTTTCAAACAATTGCACCCCGGTGGTGACGTAGTTACTGAAGCTGATTTCAGAAATAAAATAAAAGAAGAGATACAAGCGTATTGGGATGGGCAGGCAAGAAATCAAATTCAAGATCAGATATACCATAACCTGATAGACCATACCGAAATTCAATTTCCAGAAGCATTTTTAAGGAAATGGATTAAAACACAAGGTGACCCTTCGAAAGTGGCTCAGGGCAATAAAACAGATGAAGAGGTTGAAAAGGAATTCCCTACTTTTTTAAACCAATTGAAATGGACTTTGATAACCGATAAAGTAACAACTGAGAATGCTATACAGGTAAATCCGGATGAAATAAGAGTATTTGCAAAACAACAATTGATGGGCTATATGGCTGGTGCTGCAATGGATGAAGAACAACCCTGGATAAAAGACTATGTAGAGAAAATGATGAAAGATAAAAAATACGTAGAAGAATCATACAACAGGCTGCAAACGCAAAAAATATTTGAATGGGCAGAAGGTCAGGTGAAGCCTACCGAGAAAGAAATGAAAATGGAAGATTTTACAAAGATGGTGGAAGAGCATCAGCACCATCATCATTAGTGTTTACTGATTAATGAGTTTTAGTCAACAATTATTCAATACTCAAGAATCAGTTTGCAAATAAGTCACTCAACAATATTGATGAATTGTCTTTAAATGGATTTACAATACCAAGCCTCGCTACCTGCGGGGCTTTTTTATGTCAAATAGTCAATAATACAAATCTTAATAAAAAGTTTAGTTCTTTCCTGTCAGCAATTTTGTGGTTTTGGCATTTGGAAGGATATTTGATGAATTGAAAAATTAATAGCGACATTCGCACCATTAGAAAAAACATTTTTATGTACAATTCAGAATTTGAAAAGTTTGCAGTCAAGCATCGTGGCATTTCAAGCAATACATTAGACAGCTACACAAAGCATATGGTAACTGCAATGACTCCCAATATTATTGAAGAACGTTCATTGAATGTAGCCGTGATGGATGTTTACAGCCGGCTAATGATGGATCGGATTATTTTTCTCGGCTATCCCATCAATGATGAAGTGGCGAATATTGTAACTGCTCAATTATTATTTCTCGATTCCAGCGACAGAACCCGTGATATCAATATGTACATCAACAGTCCGGGTGGCAGTGTGTATAGCGGATTAGGTGTGTATGATACCATTCAATATGTAACACCTGATGTGGCTACTATTTGTATCGGCGTTGCTGCATCTATGGCTTGTGTATTATTAGGTGCTGGCACAAAAGGTAAAAGAGCTGCATTGAAACATTCAAGAATAATGATGCATCAGCCAAGTGGTGCGATTGGCGGGCAGGCAAGTGATATAGAAATAACCGTAGCAGAAATAAAGAAATTGAAAGGTGAATTGTATGAAGTAATCAGTAATCATAGTGGACAACCTGTAGAAAGAATAGAAAAAGACTTTGACCGGGATCACTGGATGACTGCTGCCGAAGCAAAAGAATATGGATTAGTGGATGAAGTGCTGGGAACAAATACGAGGAAAGAGAAGAAGAGTTAATTGCCAAATTTGCTGATGTGCAAATTTGCAAATGAATACAGGTATATTGATATAATTCAGATTATAATTGATAGTTATTGTCACTTAGAACATAAAAACTAAAACTATGAACAGAAATAATTATTTATTTCAGGATTGGAGAAATGATGATGCAGATGATGAAAAAGAAACAGCTGATAAAAGAGATGAACTGGGTATGTTTAATAAACGCCTTGAAAAATATTTTTTTGAGAAACGTGCTGTTTATCTATGGGGTGTGGTAGAAGATAAAAGTGCAAGAGAAGTAGTTTCTAAATTGTTGTTGCTGGATGCTGATAAGCCCGGCACTGAAATAAAATTTTATATTAACAGCCCCGGTGGTGTGGTAACAAGCGGAATGGTGATATATGATACCATGAAAATGCTGAGTAGTCCCGTGAGTACAATTTGTATGGGGCTAGCCGCAAGTATGGGCAGTATATTATTAAGTGGCGGTGTAAAAGGAAAACGATTTATTTATCCGCATGGAGAAGTAATGATTCATCAACCATCTCTTGGTGGACATATTCAAGGTGTAAGCCGCGATTTGGAGATACAAGCCGAACAAACCCGAAAAGTAAAAGAGATAGGCGCAACAATACTTGCTGAAAATTGTGGTAAAACAATTGACCAGATCATGAAAGATTTTGACCGCGACTACTGGATGGATGCCAAAGGAGCCATTGCCTATGGCATTGTAGATCATGTGATTGACAAACTCTAATGCTTTCTTTTTTAGTCGTTTAGATGGCCTGATAAATTTCAGCTGTCTTTCCCATTCTATTTTATACTTTTACCATCACCAGTATCGTTTTTAAAACGTTATACAAGTTATTCAAGCTATTATGTCGAAACAACAATTACATTGTTCATTTTGTGGCCGCAACCGCGATGAAGTAAAAATTCTTATTGCGGGTCAGGAAGGTCATATCTGCGAAAACTGTGTTGAACATGCCCGTGAAATTATAGAACAGGAACTTGTTCTATCAAACGATAAACCTGCTTCTGCATTTAAACTTACAGTTAAGAAACCCATGGAGGTTAAAAAATTTCTGGATGAATATGTGATAGGCCAGGATGAGGCAAAAAAAGTTTTAGCTGTGGCTGTTTATAATCACTTTAAAAGATTGCAGCAAAAAACAAATGATAATGATGTTGAAATAGAAAAAAGCAATATCATCATGGTAGGTGAAACCGGAACCGGAAAAACATTATTGGCTAAAACGATTGCCAGATTGTTGAATGTTCCTTTTGCAATTGTTGATGCTACTGTTTTTACAGAAGCTGGGTATGTAGGTGAAGATGTAGAAAGTATTCTTACAAGATTGCTCCAGGTATGCAACTATGATGTAGCTGCTGCTGAACGTGGCATTGTTTATATAGATGAGATAGATAAAATTGCACGGAAAGGAGATAATCCATCCATTACCCGTGATGTAAGTGGTGAAGGTGTGCAACAGGGTTTGTTAAAATTACTGGAAGGAACTGATGTGTTGGTGCCGCCACAAGGTGGAAGAAAACATCCTGAACAAAAATTGATAAAATTAAATACACAGAATATTTTATTTATCTGCGGTGGTGCATTTGATGGCGTTGACAAAATAATTGCACGCCGGATAAAAACAAATACTATTGGTTTTAATGTGGACAAGGATCAGCAGGAAAATATGAAAAAGAATCTGTTGAGTTATGTAAATGCAACAGATTTAAAATCGTTTGGATTAATTCCTGAACTACTGGGCCGTTTACCGGTTGTAACACATCTGGAACCATTAGATGCAATTATACTTCGTTCGATACTTACCGAACCTAAGAATGCTTTAGTAAAACAGTATAAAAAATTATTTGAGCTGGAAGGAATAAAACTTACAATCGAAGAACCCGTACTTGAGTTTATGGTGGAAAAAGCATTGGAGTATAAATTAGGAGCAAGAGGATTACGTAGTATTTGCGAAAGCATTCTTACTGATGCGATGTATGAACTGCCCTCTTTGAATGAAAAAGAATTTAACCTTGATATAGAATATGCACGACGCAAATTTGATAAGAGTAAGTTGAGTATGCTGAAAGTTGCGTAAAATATTTATAAGGACTTAATAAATGATTTTAGTGCCGGATTTTTATCCGGCATTTTTATTTCCGTTACCTTCAAATAGTAATTTAAAAAAATAAAAGATCATGCAGGAAATAATTGACAAACTAAAATCGGAAGCAGGGCTTACAGATGAACAAGCTGTAAAATCACTAGCAACTATTAAAAGTTATATCGTAGAAAAATTCCCCATGCTGGAAGGAATGGTAAATAATTTTTTCGGTAGCGGATCGGATGAATAATTTTATCCAACGTATGCTATCCGCCAATCGGCGGATGGCATACATACTAACGAATAGCCCTGCATTTCTTTCCCCTCGGATTATTAGCCGCCTGGTAAGGTGTCATTGCACTTCGGCATGAAGATTCAATCAATATTATAATAATCAAAGCAATTAATGTAAATTTTGTTTTCATAGATCCGAATTTATTAAAACAAAAATAACTCACTGCATCCTCTTTAGCATTAGTTAAACTCTGGATAAACATGCTGCATGGTTTTGTAATTTGCGCAAAGCCGTGACGCGGAATTGTACGGATAACAAACTATTGAATATACTAAGAAGAAAAAATCAGCTAGCTGATAAAATTCAAACGACTTCTTATTTTAACCGCATGAAACTGCTCCATCTTTGACAACTTCATGAACCGGGCTGATAAAAGGCACGCCCAATTCAAGACCCCGCAAAATGAGTAAGGCCCCCATTACAAACAATAAAACGGGTAATGCTTTGTTTATTTTTAACCGAATTTGCTGGTTTAAATAATTCCCAAGAATGATTATTGCCATCATTGCTGGGAAAGTGCCTAGTCCAAAAAACGTCATGAACAATCCACCATTTAATGAACTTCCGGTAATAACAGATGAAGTAAGAGCAAGATATACCAAACCGCAAGGTAGCAACCCATTTAAAATGCCAATGAAAAATAAAGACTGCAAATTTTTTGATTGAAACAGTTTTCCTAATTGCTGACGGAGCAATAAAAAAGGTTTGTTGAAAAAAGTTTGTTTAGAAAAGTGTAAATATTTTTTTGGAATAAAAAGATATAATAAAATAATAATGCCCAATACCAGCGAAAACCTGTTTTGCCAATGTGATGCAATTAAATATTTACCAACTGATCCGAAAAATAAACCCATCACTGAATAAGATAAAATTCGGCCAAGGTTATAAAGAGTGCCCCCAGTAAACCTTGAAAGATTATTGGAATGTGAAACCGGTAAAGCCAGTGCCAGTGGGCCACACATACCCACGCAGTGCAGACTACCTGCAAGCCCCATGATAAATGCCGTACCAGTAATTTCTATACTAATCATTAATTATCCGATTTTCCGTTTTGTTTCCACCAACTACTGGATATTTTACTGAAGCCAATAAGCCTGCAATTTCATTTTTAGTTACTAATGCAATTGAAAGCACTACCAAACCTGTATAAGCTAATACTGTTTCTTTTTTCATAGCCTGAATATTTAAAACCGATGTATTCATTATAATATTATTTTTTTTTCATAATAATATTTTTTGCCATCTGCTAACCAGGTTAACTTTATTTCATATAACCCATATGAATCACTTGGAACTACTTGTTTAAATTCCATTTCGTTTACAACTAAATATTTTTTGAAATCTTTTTTTGCATCGGCCGAGCAATATAGATAGAACTCAATTTCTTTCTTTACGTTTCTCATTTCCTCTGGGAAACGAATCAATAATTCAGTACCATTTTTTTCAATTTCCATAGATGACGATAACGCAGTTACATTTGCAGCCTGGTCTATCACTTGCTGATATTTTAATTCTTCTTCGTAATAATCTTTTGTTACTAAATCAAATTTTTTGCTACTGGCTTTTAAAACCAGGAATAACATGCCTGCAACAAAAATCAAGTACGCTCCTGCTATTTTATAACCCCATGACAATTTCATATTTTTAAATTTTAATACCCCGGTCCCAGGAATGTTGTTTTAACTGTTTCAATTTTTTTATTGCCTTCATACACTCCCAGCACAATGGGTGTTTTTCGTTTCTTAATAAACTGCCTGTCTATTTTTACAAAGAAAGGAGTTTGGAAATAAGATTCTTTCGGTACAACCAGGTTATTTGCCACTACTGTTATTTCCCCGCTTATGTTTTCCAGTTTTAAACTTACCGGAATATCTTTTCTTGTTTTATTAATCAATTTTATATTATACAAATTACTTAATCTGCCATCCGGCTGCGTCTGATACATTTGTCCGACGGTTCTTAAAATTCTTGCATCCACATCATCTCTTGTAATAAGTAACACTGCCAAAAAGCTAAGCAATAAAATAAGTACAATAGAATAACCTGCAATGCGCCAGTTAAATTTGGATTTTTTACTGTGTACTATATTTTCTTCTGATTCATATCGTATCAGCCCAAGTGGCTTATTAATTTTATTCATTATGGCATCACAAGCATCAATGCAGGCTGTGCAGTTCACACATTCCAGTTGTGTTCCATTTCTGATGTCAATCCCTGTTGGGCATACACGTACACAGGCATGGCAGTCGATACAATCACCATTGTCAGCGTGAATTGAATAATCTTTATTTAATTTTCCCCGTGGCTCACCCCTTACATAGTCATAAGCAACTACAATCGATTTTTTGTCGAGTAGTACTCCTTGCAATCTTCCATAAGGGCAAACGACAATACATACCTGCTCACGAAACCAGTAATAAACAAAAAAGAATACAGAAGTAAATCCCAGCAGTGAAATAAATGTTCCAACGTTTTTGCGAATTCCTTTATTTACCATTGCCTCCAAACTATCCATCCCGATTATATATGCAAGGAAAAAATTAGCAATAATAAAAGAGATAAAATAAAAAACAATCATCTTGATTGCCCGTTTACGGATCTTATATCCATTCCAGGACATCTCTTTTAGTTTTTTTTGTTCCTGAGCATCCCCATCCAGCCAATATTCAACTTTACGAAAAACCATTTCCATAAAAATTGTTTGCGGACAAGCCCAGCCGCAAAACACACGGCCAAAAACAACCGTAAACAAAATAATAAACACAATAAAAGTGAGCAGCCCGATTGCGAAAATGAAAAAATCCTGAGGCCAGAAAACCTGTCCAAAAAAAATGAATTTCCGCTCCAGTACATTAAACAGAAATAAGGGCTCTTCATCAACTTTAATAAAGGGTAGTGTAAAAAAAACTGCCAGATAGATTAATGATACAATCGTTCTAAGGTTATAAAACTTTCCAACTGGTTTTTTAGGAAAAATATAATTCCGTTTCCCCTGCTTACTGATCGTTGCAACAGAATCCCTGAATGTCTGATCAAGATATTCTTTTTTTTCTTTTGCAATTTCAAAATAATCACTCACCTCTTCCATGTTTCAATAGCATTAAAAAAATTAATAGTTACTTACCTGTGCCAGGTGCAACTACCGGAAGTACGGCTTTAACTGTATCTTTTTTTACAGAACTGCTATCTGATTTTACTCCCGGTATATATTCCGTTCCTTGTGGTGCTTTGGCATTAGCCGGGTTTGTACCTTTTAATGACAAAACAAAACTTGCAAGATTTTTAATTTCGCCTGGTGAATAGCTTTTACCCCACGCCTGCATCCCTTTATCGGGTACACCAAGGTTTATTGTTCTGAATATATTATTGATTGAACCACCCTGCAGCCAATATTTATCTGTAAGATTAGGACCTACTGCATTTCCTTCACCATTTACTCCATGACAGGGTGTACATGTTTTGGTAAAAATTGATTTGCCTACTGCTATTCCTTTTGCATCTGCCATCGTTACTGTTTTCTCATCGACAGATTCACGGTTGTTTTTTCTGAAATTTTCAAGATTTGCAGTAGCTACTGTCATTTCCTTATTATATTCTTCTAATGGTGACAAGCCTGTATGCCAAACATGAAAACGCAAAATATAAAATACACCAATGATGATTGTAATATAAAAACCCCATTTCCACCAGGGTGGTAATGCATTGTCCAGTTCTTTTATCCCATCATAATTATGATCCAACAGTACATCCTGTTCTTTTTCCAATGGTGCCGCTTTTGTAAAGAATTTTTTATCCAATTCACTCCACCATTTACGGATTCCGGTTGCTTCGTTTGCTTTACCTGCTTTTATATTTGCTACCTTCTGATATTTATTACTTAGTGTAATAAAATAAATAGATGCTGATAAAGCAGCAATTACAAATGCAATTACACCATATATAAAACCTTTCATTTCACTACCAGTGCCAGATGAATTTTGTGCAAGTAGCGGTGTATTAAAAATTAGTAATGTAAAAGCAATTGTGAAAAAATATTTTATGATTTTATTTTTCATAACTAAGCTTATTTTAAATTGTTTTGGATAAAGAGTCAGCTGGTTGATCATTCAAGTCAAGGGGTAGATTTCTGATTTCTTCTACTTTATTCTTATCCATTTTTTTTACGTAATACAATAACACTACAAAGAATACAAAGAAAATAAGCAACGAAATCAATGGATATATACTTACACCATCAATATCTGCTACGTGTTGTTTGATATATCTGAACATGTTTATTTGTTTTTAATTTCAACTATCTTATTTTTCTCTATATCTGTGCCCAACCGTTGCAGGTAAGCAATGAGTGCAATCACTTCAGCATTGGGTAACACTCGTATACTGTCTTTTAAAAGATTTGCTAAAATTTTGTTTGCCTGCTCCATCAAGTCTTTATTTGCCCGGTACTCATACCCTTTTTCATAAGGAACACCGAGTGTTCGCATCGCATTTATTTTCGCCGGGGTACTTGCCGTATCAAGTAGTTTATCTAACATAAATGAATACCCCGGCATTACGGTACCTGGTGAAATAGCCTGGGGATCATCAAGATGATTTAAATGCCATGCATCGGATTTTTTAAGATTAGCAGTTCCTTCTCTTGCCAAATCGGGTCCTGTTCTTTTTGATCCCCACTGAAAAGGATGATCATAAACAAATTCACCTGCTTTTGAGTATTCGCCATAGCGTTCTGTTTCGGACCGGAAAGGCCGGATCATTTGTGAATGACAAGTATAACATCCTTCTCTGGTATAAATATCTCTTCCCTGCAATTCAAGCGGTGAATAGGGTTTAACACTTGCAATGGTTGGCACATTTGATTTTATCAGAAATGTTGGAACTAACTCTACAATACCACCAATAAGAATTACAATTAATGTCACAATCAGGAATTGAACGGGTTTTCTTTCAATGCGGCGATGCCAGTGTTCACCCGCATGCTTTGAATCGATTTTTTCCAATGCCGGGGCTTCAGCATCTTCATTTGCAACCAAACTTCCTTTTTTAACGGTCATAAATAAATTATACATCATGATAATTGCACCAGTTAAAAATAAGAATCCGCCAAAGGCACGCATTGCATAAAAAGGTTTCATGTAGGTGACTGTTTCAAGAAACTGGTACTTCAACTGTCCCGCATCTGTAAATTGTTTCCACATCGATGCCTGCTGAAAACCTGCCCAGTACATTGGTACTGCATAAAAAATAATTCCAAGTGTTGCAATCCAGAAATGAAAATTTGCAAGCCGCTTTGAAAATATTTCTGTTTTAAAAATTCTTGGAATCAGCCAATACAAAATTCCGAAGGTCAGCATGCCATTCCATCCTAATCCACCTACATGCACATGCGCAACTATCCAATCGGTATAATGACTGACCGCACTAATCGTTTTTAAAGAAAGCATCGGTCCTTCAAAAGTTGCCATACCGTATGCCGTAACTGCAACTACCATAAATTTTAAAATCACATCTTCTCTTACTTTATCCCAGGCTCCACGCAGTGTAAGCAAACCATTTATCATCCCTCCCCAACTTGGAAAGATTAATGTGAATGAAAAAACAATTCCCAATGTCTGAGCCCAGTTGGGTAAAGCAGTATACAATAAGTGGTGCGGGCCAGCCCATATATATAAAAAAATTAAAGACCAGAAATGTATAATAGAAAGTTTGTAAGAAAATACCGGACGATTTGCCGCCTTCGGTAAATAATAATACATCATACCTAAATAGGGTGTGGTTAAAAAGAAGGCAACAGCATTGTGACCGTACCACCATTGAACTAACGCATCCTGTACACCAGCATACCACGAATAACTTTTAAATAAACTTACCGGGAGTTCAAATGAATTTACAAGATGTAAAACTGCTATGGTTACAAACGTGGCGATGTAAAACCAGATAGCAACATACAAATGTTTTTCTCTTCTTTTTAAAATTGTAGCAAACATGTTCCAACCGAAAACCACCCAGATGATAGTGATAGCTATATCAATCGGCCACTCAAGCTCTGCATACTCTTTACTTGTTGTGATGCCAAGCGGTAATGTAATTGCAGCAGCTACAATTATAGCCTGCCATCCCCAGAAATGAATTTTACTGAGTGTATCACTCGCCATACGGGTTTTTAATAACCGCTGAAGTGAGTAATAAACACCCATAAAGATTCCGTTACCTACAAATGCAAAAATGACTGCATTGGTATGGAGTGGACGAAGCCGTCCGAAACTAAATAAGGGCTGAATGTTTAATGCCGTTGGAAATACTAATTGCAATGCAATCCAAAGACCAACTAACATTCCTACTACACCCCAAATAATTGTTGCAAAAGCAAAATTTCGAACAATCTTATTGTCGTACTGAAACTTTTCCAGTTGTTGCATGAATTTATTTTTGTTTTGGTTTTAAAGAAGTTGTTTCGGGAGATGGAGCAGGTTTATCATCAAATAACATCCGGACTGAGGGTGTATAGTCATCATCATACTGACCCGTTTTAACTGACCAAATAAAGGCAACCAAAAAACCGGTGGCTACCAAAATACTTGCTGCTATTAATATAATTAATACACTCATAAAAATATAGAGGCAAATTTATCGTTCAATGAAAAATGGGGAAATGATAATTCTCAATGGTTATTATGAGGAATATCAGTCCCGGTTAAAGACCTTTTCGTTTTGCCATAAAAGTTGATGCCAGGGTAACAAACACAACAATTGTTATAGAACTCACCGGCATCAAAATCGCTGCTACGATTGGAGAAAGTTTTGCCTGTATAGCAAAACTTAATCCTACCACATTATATAAAATGGAAATAATAAAACTCCATACAATTATTTTTTTCCCAGCTTTTGCATAATTAATAAAATTGGAAAGTTTCGATACAACTGAACCATCCATAATTACATCGCTGGCTGGTGAAAACTGGCTGGTGTTTTCAGTAACTGCAATCCCTACATCACTTCTTTTTAAGGCGCCAGCATCATTTAAACCATCTCCAAGCATCAAGATTTCCGCATCATAGTCATTTTTTTTCAGGCGGGTTATATAATTGAGTTTATCCTGTGGCGATTGCTGAAATTTTATAATTGCTTTTTTCTCAAAAATATTTTCCAGGTTTTCTTTTTCGGAGTCATTATCTCCTGATAATACATGTAACTCATATTTTTTTGCTGATAGTTCCTGAATCATTGAGCTAAGTCCAGCCCGGTATTGATTTGATATTCTGAAAACACCTTTATACTTATTGTCAATGGAAACTAAAACCATTCCTCCACCACTCATTTCAGTTATTGATTCATCATCGCATACAAATTGCCATGAGCCCATTTTTACATGGTGATTATTTATATTTCCGGCTATTCCTTTACCAGAAATCTCTTTAAAATCCGAAACGGTTAACGGGCTTACTTGAAAATTTAAAAGCAACTCATTATGTAAAATTCGGCTTAAGGGATGAATAGATTCTTTCGCAAGTGAATAAACCATATTCTTTTCATCGTCAGTCAATATTACCCCTTCATAGTTTACTATTGCTTCTGCTGGATGAGTCAGCGTACCGGTTTTATCAAAAACGATTGTATTGATTTTGGAAAGTGATTCAATAACAGATGAATTTTTCAGGTAAAATTTATTTTTCCCAAAATGCCTGAGCATATTACCAAAAGTGAATGTAGCCGAAAGCAATAATGAACAGGGGCATGCAACAATTAATGCTGCAGTAACGGCGGGTAGCAATTTGGAAACGTCATTGGCTGCCCAATAAAGAGCTGTGCTTCCAGCGATGATAAATAAGAGTAATGTAAAATAGCGGCTCCAGGGATGAACAAATGATTTGTCCTGATTTTTTTGTTCAGAAAATGCATCATTATTATTCCAGAGTTGAGTAATATAACTTTGCTCAACGGGATTTATTATTTCCATTTCAATCATTCCGCCAACCTGTTTTCCCCCTGCATAAACAAATTCGCCTTTATTTTTTTGTACCGGCGTAACCTCTCCCGAAACAAAACTGTAATCAATCTTTCCTTCGCCTTTTAGTATTACTGCATCGCCAGGTATCATTTCATTTTGTCTTATTAAAATCCTGTCACCCTTTTGCAATCCGCTGATTGTTGTTGTTTCTTCATTACCGTTTTTTAAAATTGTAACGCCCAGCGGAAAATAAGATTTATAATCACGGTCAAATGAAAATGAATCATAGGTTTTGTCCTGGAACCAGCGACCTACCAGCATAAAGAAAACAATGCCACTCATGGAATCAAGATAACCAGAACCCGTATTGCTTAGTATTTCATACACACTTCTGCCAAACGTAACAAGGATTGCCAACGCAATCGGAGCATCAATGTTGAGCCATTTTTGGCGAAGCCCCTTCCAGGCTGAAATAAAAAAACCGGAGGAACAATAAAAAAAAACAGGAAGTGACAAAGTAAGATTCAGGAAACTGAATAATTTTTCTAACGACTGCTGTTCAATTTTACCAGAGGAAAAATATTCCGGAAAACTCAGCATCATAATATTGCTAAAACAAAAACCAGCGACACCTATTTTATAAAATTTTTTTCTATTTACTTTATTAGGTTGTTTTTTTTCTCCATCCTTTAAACTGATATAGGGTTCATAACCTACAAAAGCAAGCAGCTCGACTATTTTCTTTAGGGATATTTCAGCGGCATTGAAAGCTATGGATATTTCTTTACGTTGAAAATTGGTTTTAGAATAAAGAATCCCAGGTTGGATGGTGTGAAGATTTTCCAACAACCAAATACAAGATGCGCAATGCATTTGCGGTAAATAAAAACTTACCTGGCATTGTTTACCATCATTAAAACGAAGTAGCTTTCTTTTCACCTCTTCATTTTCCAGGTAGGCAAACCGGTTGGAAGAAAATTTTCCTTTTACTTTAATGCCGGGTTTTTCGCTAAGTTCATAATAATTACACAAGCCATTTTCCTGTAAAAGCTGGTAAACAAATTTGCAGCCATCACAACAAAAATATTTTTCATCGGATTCAATAATTATATCACAGGTTTCTCCACAATGATAGCATTGTTGAGCAACCCGCTTTTTCTGATCTTTTTTAAATACGATTTGTTCCAAAGGCTTTCGTTGGTTTTTTGGAGATTACAAAGATTCAATTGATTGAAAGCAGCTATTCTGAGAAGAATCAGTTTTGGATATGACTTATATCAAAAAAATAGCCCCCCGATGAATCGGGGGGCTTTGCTATTGAAACGAAAACCAACGAAATCCCGCCGAGGCGAGATGTATTTTATATTATTTGCCAATTCAAATGTATTGGTAAGATGTGCTTACAATACATGACATAGCTCAAAAACAATCATGATATATGTCAGCAAAAACAGATGCCTGTATTTAATTAAATACAGTTTCCTTTAGTTCCTTGAAAGCTGATATAGCTTTCGGGAACAAAATATTATTCTCCAGGTGCACATGTTGATGTAAATCCAGTTCAAAAGCTTTAAGTGCATCAAAACTTAACTTATAAGTTGTACAAGCATCTTCTGGTGGTGTATAATTATCAGTCAACATACGAATTTCAAATAAAAGACTTCCGACATGATCATGCTCTTGCTCCATAACAGTTATGGGGGATTCTAGGTAAGTGATATTCACACCAAATCGTTCAGGTTCGCCCTGAATTTTCTTTTCCATTTCTTTAATACGGGGAAATAAGATCAGCTCTTCTTTTTTCATATGTCCTTCCATTCCTTCTTTCACTGCGGCAAACAACTGAAATATTTTCGTTAATTCGGGGTGATGAATGCTGTGCTTTGAATTCACTTTTTCCAGGTAACTGAGAATTTGTGGAAGCTCTTTTTTTACATAGGTATGGTGAGTTTGAATTATATAATCAACCAGTTCACTTAAACTTAAGTTTTCAAAATCCAATAAACTTTCAGTGCCACTTTTTACTGAAAGATTATTTAATTCAGTTATAATCTGAGATATGGGTAGCTGTTTTTCAATGCATGCTTCCTGTAAAGAACGTTTTCCTTTACAGCAAAAATCTAGATCATATTTTTCAAATACAGAGGCTGCACGGTGATCGCTGTTTACAATTTGCGCCAGGCTTTTTGTCATTAGTTCATTCATAAAAAAATTTTTATAGTGAGTTTAATAAATTACAAATCTTTTTTTCTGAATTTTCGTACAGCTAACCAGACCGGAAGAACAATCCAAAGCAGCATGATACCCATTGTAAAAAGAATGCCAGAACCGCTGCCAAAAAAATCTTTATACAAAGCACCGGTATAACCCATCAAAGCACTTTCATCCATTTTAAGCATTATAAAGATTCTTCCAAGGTCAATCGGATTCAGGGCAGATAACAAAAGGGTTAATTTCTCAAGTGGGTAATCACTGAAAGAAAAAAGAATCAGTAACACCAATCCGTCATAAATCAATGCAAAATAAAACCAAAGCAATAATGAGAAGCCAATGCCCCTTGCTTTATCCCTTGACAGTACAGATGTAAAAAAAGCAATGGCTGTGAATACAAGTGTTAGACAAGCCCCACTGAATAACAAAGCAAAACCCGTTTCATCAGCTGCAAAGACTAAAACCGGAATACCTACGCCTATAAAAAATGCACTGAGCAATGAAATGCTGACACCGGCAAATTCACTTAACAAAATTCGTGTCCGGCTCATTGGTTGCGATGACATGAGTTCAATAAACTCGTATGAGTTATAATAATGTATAGTTGTAAACACAAGACTTACTAATGGCAAAACAATAAGTACTATATTCAGCAGGCTCAGCATAGCTTTACCGCTGTTCTCTTCCATCTGAAACATACTGCACGAAATCACCAGAAGAAAAAGAGTATAAGCAATAATAATTTTACTTCTCAGTATATCATATAAAACATATCGTGATAATTTCATCACCGTTATTGCTTAATAAAATTTTTCATCTTTTTTAAAATCCAGTATCGTATCAATCCACTCATTTGTAAATTTTTCACCTTTCATTATTCTGGCAATCGCTTTGCCCAGACGTAATTCCCCGGTTTCTTCCTGTAATGTTTCTATATCTTTAAAGAAAAGCATTTTGCCTTCCTGCATATATAGAATATGTGTTGTTATTTCATCCAGATCGCTGAGGATATGTGAAGTAATAAGAATAAGTTTCTCTTTTTTCTTTTCTTCAATAATCTTTTCTTTTAAAATTTCCGATGCTAATGGATCGAGTCCCGCTGTCGGCTCATCCAATATTAAAATAGCAGGATTAAATAAAAATGCAATGGCTGCACTTACTTTTTGCCTGGTTCCGCCACTTAATGTCCGCATCGGTTTATCAAATATTTTTTCCAGTTCAAATTTTTTAATTAATGTTTCATCTGTTTGGTTGCTCCCCGTATTCCGGATATGTTTCAGCATGTCAAACAACTGACCAATTTTCATATTATCCGGATAACGACCTATCTGTGGCATATAACCAATCTTGCTGCGGTAAGATGGATCTCCGTTAATAAGTTGTTCATCTACAAATATTTTACCACTGTCCGGCTTCACCATTCCAAGTATTGATTTTATCAAAGTGGTTTTACCGGAACCATTCGGACCAATAAGAGAAACCACCTGTCCTTTATCAAAGTTTGCAGTAATGTTTTCCAATACCTGTAACCTTTTAAACCGTTTGCTGATATGTTCAATACAAATCATAATTTTATTTGTTTCATCATTGGTTTTTCGTCCGTTAAATTTTCAGGTGTAAGACTGGGAATTGCTTTTTCCGCTTTATCGAGTAACTGTACTGTAAAACTTCTGAACAGGATAAGAGAATTAGGATTCTGCGCCACTATCATCGAATACATACTAACAGGATGATAGGGAATATCTCCAGTACCATCTTTATTGATGTCATAGCCATCATATTTATCCCAATAATTATTGTAAAATTTATTCAGCGAGATTGAGCCATTGGTGCCCACATCAAAACTATTACCCGTAAAATTGTTGTGCTGAAAATTATTGTCTTCGCAACTGGCCTGTACTTTAATTGCCCAGCCATTTGCAGTAAAAGTATTTCTTTCAATTTCGATCCGGCTTGTTCCTTCCAGGTGAAGACCAACGGTATTTTTATAAAATGTATTATGCAGTATATAACTATCCGAAATATCTTTTAATAAAATTCCGTACGAAGATGATCCCCAGTTCTGCTCAAAACGATTATTCTCCATTCTGACTTTTTTAGAATACATCACAGCTACTCCTGCACCATTATTCCGAAATGTATTGCCTAAATAAGTATCGTCATTGGAAAACATAAAGTGCAGTCCATAACGGATATTTTTTTCACTTAAATTATTATTTATAGAGGAGAAAGTAACAAACTCAAAATAAATTCCATCCCTGTGGCCCTGAACGTTATTGTTTTCAATAATAGCATGGCTTGATTTCCACAAATGAATTCCGTTACCGGTCATTTGTTCTGTCGAAGGGTTTCCGATAATTGTATTACCCCTCACTACAGCGTTTAAGCTATTAGAAATATGAATGGCAAAATAAGAACCTGATACCCGGTTGTTTTCAATAACCACATTTAAACAATCCACTAATTTGATAGAAGCATAATCGTCCATTGCAGAATAGCCTGAATTACGAAACGAGATTCCTTTAATCAAAATATTTTTCCCACTGATAAGCAGAGTTTCATATTTATTTTCACCATCCAGCACCGGATTGTTTTGTCCGATAATAGTCAGCGATTTTGTAAGCGTAAGTCCACCTTCTTTATATATACCTGCCTGCAAAAGAATTGTGTCTTTGTCTTTTGCAATTTCAATTGCTTTTCTTAATGACCGGACAGGTTGATTCGTTCCTACAATAATTGTTTTTGCAACTATTGCATTTGAAATAAAATAAATCAATATGAAAAAAAATAATTTCATTTATTGCTTTTATATAATTCATCCCAACCTATTAACCTTCCATCTTTACCTTCTTTGGCTTTTTCTGCTGCATGCTGTGAAGCAAACGCTGCAACATTGCTTCCCATCGGGCTTTTTAATTCCGGGTTTATCCAAAAAAATGTTTTGCTTACATCAATAAAATCATTTTGTTTTTCAAAATTAATAACCACTCTTTTAGCTACCTCATTTTCATTTATTGTTCCGGCTTTTAAAAACCGAACCATACATATCACATCATCAAATTTGTACACCTTCGTCTTTTTAGTAACCACTTCGCCACCGAATTTTGTATCTATAATTCCCATTTTACAAAAAGAGCATTCATCTTTTCCATAATTAAAAGGTTCTGTTTTTGCAGAACATGAAGTAATAAATAATGAAAATAGTAACGCAGCAGCAGCAGGAGCGGTTAGTCTTGCTTTTTTGTTCAACTTATGAATACGATACCACTCTGCGAACCATACTGCAAATGCAAGGCCGGCAGCAGCAATCACGACCCAACCGCCTACATCCGGAAAAGAATATGCGTCAAAATTTAATAATCGTTTATGACCAATTAATGGAGGTTGATACGATAGACCCTCCACTTGTATTGGAGCAGTAGGATCAAGATTATGCCCGTAATCATACCCCCATTTATAAAAATCATACATAGCTAATGCGCCACCAATAAGTGTTAATACCAGGTATGCCATTAAATATTTTCTGTTACCGGATATAGACACAACCATCCCTAACAATATAAAAAAACCAACTACATAAGGAAGATATTTAAATTCAGGAAACATTCCGACAGTTATATGTTTCATTCCTATATAATGATTCAGTCCATTAATAATATCGACATCTCCACTTAAGCCATTTATCCAGATATTCATTGTTAATCCTTCAGGATATTGCGGGGCAAATAAATCAATACGCCATGCGGGTAAAAAGAAAACTGCGATCAATGCGCCGGAAGCAAACGCAACAAGAATCCGGGATGTAACACTCAATGTGTTATTTTTATTATTCATGTTTCAATAGTTAAAAATGGGGCTGGCGTTTCCTGCTGATAGAAACCAGCCCCATGTACAATGCAAATCTAAAAAAAAACTATCTTCTATTTTGGCAACAACACTGCATCAACTACGTGAATCATTCCATTAGATGCTTGTATAGATGCAACAATTGTAGCGGTACCATTTAAAATTATTTTACCATCTTTTACACTGACCGTTACATTACCACCATTCACCATACCGAGTGTCATTCCATCGGTTAAAAAATCTGCTTTTAGTGAAGAAGTAGTAACATGGTACTGAAGAATATTTTGTAAATCGGCTTTCTTATCGTCTTTCATTAATCCTTCAACTGTACCTGCTGGCAATTTATCAAATGCTACATTGGTTGGAGCAAAAACTGTAAAGGGACCCGCATTCGATAATGCGGTAACTAATTCTGCCTGTTTCAATGCGGTCACTAATGTTGTATGATCTTTGGAACTCACAGCAACCTTCACAACGTCTTTTGCGGATTCATCATCTTTAACAGCTTCCTGTCCGCCTGAAGAAACAGCAGCATCTGCAGTTGCTGATTCATCAGAACTTTTTGTATCGTTATTGCAACTGCTAATTATCAATGACAGTGCTATAAAACTTATACTAAATATTTTTTTCATAACCTGATTTTTTAATTTGAATGCATTTTATTTTTTATCAGTAGCGGGTGCTGTATTTGTCTTACCTGTACTGAACGTCAATGGTACATTAGACGAAGCAGGGCTTACTCTTATATATCCCTGCATTTCCTGGTGTAATGCAGAACAGAAGTCGGTACAGTACATTGGATAAACACCTGCTTTTTCGGGAACCCATTTCAGCGTTTGTGTTTCACCAGGCATTATTAATAACTCTGCATTGTTAGCGCCTTTTACTGCAAAGCCATGTGGTACATCCCAATCCTGTTCAAGATTTGTTACATGGAAATAAACAGTTTCTCCGAGTTTTACTCCTTCAATATTATCGGGTGTAAAGTGAGACCGGATTGATGTCATATAAACATGTATTTCATTTCCCTTGCGTTCCACTCTTGCAAAATTGTCTCCTTTAGCAGCGTATGGATTTCCGTTTTCTTCAATCTTAAATATTTTAACACTGTTTTTAGCTATTAATGCAGCAGGTATTGCTTCGGCATAGTGTGGCTCACCAATCGTTGGAAAATCAAGAAGCAGCTTCATCTTTTCGCCACTTATATCATATATCTGTGCACTTTGCGTAAGCTCGGGTCCGGTTGGCAGGTAACGATCTTTAGTAATTTTATTATAAGCAATTACATATTTGCCCCAAGGCTTCTTTGTTGGACCACCCGGAACGCATAAGTGACCGACAGAATAATAAGTAGGAACACGGTCTAATACCTCAAGCGTTTTTACATTCCACTTTACAATTTCAGAAGAGACAAAGAAAGAAGTATATGCATTTCCTCTATCATCAAATTCTGTATGCAAAGGCCCGAGTCCAGGTTTTTTTACTTCGCCATGCAGTACTGCTTCATATTTTAGTACAGGGATACCATCATATAGCCCATCATAATTTTTAGCTGCAATAGCTGCTTCTATTTTTGCAAAAGAAAAAACAGGAATAGTTGCAGCCAGTTTACCACTACCTACAATATATTCACCAGTAGGATCTGTATCACAACCATGAGGAGATTTTGGACAAGGCATAAAGTAAACCATGTCCGGGCAATCTTTCGGATCTAATACCAATACTTCATTCATCATAGTTGAAGTTGCACTATGTGTTTTATCGTCATACTTATTGTGTACATACTTCACTGATTTTTTTACGCCTTTACCTGATTTTGCATACTCCTCTGCTTTTTTCCAGTTTACTGCCATAATAAAATCCTTATCCTTTTGTGAAGCATTTACTTCTAACAGCGTATTTGCCTTTTCAGAATTGTAACAACTAAAAAAGAACCAGCCTGCAGATCTTCCTTTTCCAGCACGGGCAAGGTCAAAGTTGATACCGGGAGTCAGTATCTGAAAAGCGATACTCATATCACCTGAAGTTTTATCTACACCAATAAAACTTACAGTGCCTTTGAAATTTTCTTTATACGTATTAATAGGTACATCCAGTTTATCACCAATCGGCACACTAAAACGTGTACCTGCAACCACATACTCAGAATTTTCTGTTATGAATGGAGAGGAGTGATTACCTGCACTATTTGGAATCTCGATAATTTCAGCAGTCCTGAAAGTTTTAAGATCAATACGGGCTATACGCGGAGTATTGTTAGCGTTACCAAAAGCCCATCGACCATCGTGTTCGCTGCCAGTAACAGAAAGAGCAATATGGTGAAGATCATCCCAGGGTACAAAACCATGTGATGTATTTAACATTGGTTTTGTTTCTTCGCTATAACCCCAGCCTTTTTCCGGATCAACCGAAAAAACAGGAATGACACGGAACAAACGTCCCGATGGTAATCCATATACAGACATTTGTCCACTGAATCCACCAGAAACGAAATTGTAAAACTCATCATACTTGCCGGGGGCTACATAAACTTTTGATGCAGCATTCCCGCCGACAGCTGATTGAGTTCCTTTTGGCTTGCAACTTTGCATTGAGACAAACAGTATTGTTGCAGCTGTGATTAAAATTTTAAAATGAGATTTCATATATATTTATTTAGCAGTGATTAAAAGCGGTCTGAGAATTCTATTACTTTGCACCATCATTACTCCTCATATATTCAAGTACTTTTCTTGCATCTTCAAGTGTCAGGTTTTGATTTGGCATGCGTATCATACATAATTCAAGTAATTTCTGAGCCTCTGCATCTTTTTCAAGCATCATGTCCACATTAGTTATCATATTCAAAATCCAAACTGGCTGTCTTTTCTGTGTAACGCCTTTCCAACCCGGGCCAACTAACCTTTCTTCGGTAAGTCTGTGACAACTCTGGCATTTCAATTCATAGGTAGCTTTTCCTGTTGTTACCCATTCAGCATTTAAAGGACTGGTAATTGTTATATCACTTTCTTTTACTTCAATACCGTGATCTTCAGGCTTGTCTTTTACCAGTTCATTTACATCTACAGGAGGTTCCTCTTTATTAATTCCTTCGCCTCCACATGCAAGAAAGAAAAGACTACCGCTAAGAAGCAGTATAACTAGTATCAGCAATTTTGTTGGTTTCATATTTTGTGTTTTTTTTAAATTTAAAAGACAATAATTTTTTTATCGTTACTGGTAACAGCAGTTCTTTACAATACCCACTAATTTTACAATCTGGGGTAATTAAGATGTTTTAAAGCTATGCGCCTTCGATTATTTATGGTTATACAATTCTGAATATATTTTGCAAGACTCACACCTTTAATACCCATTACCTCCATTCATGCTCATTGCTTTCTTTTCAATATCTACCAGAACTTTTTTACTAATTAAACTAAATTTTAGCCGAATAATTTAAAAAGACAACGATGTCTTTTGTGAGGTCAAAAGTATTGGTGGGTCATAAACACTGACATGATATACATCAATCAGTGGATTGATATTAATCAGTTGCAATAAAAAAGAGGGCAGATATTTTTGGCGATTATATTTAAATATGATTCTATCAAAATCATTCGGCTATGCATTAAGGAGTATTATTTACATGGCTTTAATGAATGAGACAAAACGTAATATTCAAATACAGGAAATATCTGACGAGCTTTCTGTTCCACATCATTTTCTTGGAAAGGTTATGAAGCGTCTTGCAAAAAATGGAGTTGTAGATTCAACAAAAGGTCGTACCGGGGGGTTTATGTTGAATAAGCATTCACTTTCATTACCATTAAAAGAACTTATAATTCTAATAGATGGAGATGCTTTATTTAATTCCTGCGTTATTGGATTTAAAAAATGTAATGAAAAAAATCCATGCCCATTGCATTATCAAATCGTAGAAGCAAGAAATAAAATGATCAATACTTACGCGGAAACTAAAATTGCTGATTTAATAACACCCAATAAAGCTGAATTACTAAAAAGTTTGATAGCGGCATAAAAAAATATCACCAGTTGACTAAAATCATTTTTTATTAGATATTGCAGATATAACTTGGCAGTTAAAATTTTTTTCGAATCTTAATAATATGTTTCTGAATCTTTATAAAATAACTGAAAGCTCTTATGTATCAGACATTGTAAGTCATGATTACCGAACAGCTGATGTGTTTCGAAAATATGAAATTGAATATTGCTGCGGAGGTAAATGGTCACTGGATGTTGTTTGTATGATGAAAGGGCTTGATATTGAATTGCTCAAAAAAGAACTGGAGCAGTCCACCCGAAATGTACATGTATCAAATTCACTGAGGTTTGATGAATGGCGAATCGATTTTCTTGTGGACTATATCGTGAATGTTCATCATCATTATATGAAACAGGTAATGCCTGAAATAAAAAAAATGCTGCGGTCTTTTGCTGAAGAACACATAAAAAAATATCCGTATCTGAATGAACTGGAAAATTCGTTTCTGCAACTCAACAAAGAAGTGTTTCCGCATATGAAGCAGGAAGAAGAAATTCTTTTCCCTTATATCAAGCAAATTTATCATGCCTACACCAGTAAAGAATCGTATGCAAGCCTGCTGGTACGTACATTGCGTAAACCCGTAGAGGAGGTAATGCAAAAAGAACATCAGTCTGCTATAAGACATATACATAAAATGCGTTCTCTCACTTTCGATTATTCGATACCTGAAAAAGCTTGTATCAGTCATCGGGTTTGTTTTTATAAACTGAAAGAATTGGACAATGATCTTACGCAGCATATCCATCTTGAAAATAATATTCTTTTTCCAAAAGCGATTGCAATAGAAAAAGAATTATTAAAAAAATAAGTAACACAGCTGGTTACATATTATTTTAAACTTATTTTTAACCATCTGACTTTACTCTGTCATACAAGTTTTATTTATGGACAATAGTTTTTTTGCTTACCTGCAACAATTAGAAATGCTGGCATTTTTTTCTGGCTATCCCTTACTTTATGTTGTTACGCTTTTTTTAACCAGTAACAAGCACCCGAAAAATAATTTTAAAAATAAACTCATTTCCTTATTACCTTTTGCTTATGCACTAATAGGCATTTTATACCTGGGGCTTCAATTAAAAAATTTATACCCCGATTATTCATTTAAAAATATTACTACTGCATTTCAATATCCCTACTTAACTATTTGGGGTCTTCTTTCACTTTTATTCTGGTTTCCGGCCCTATACAAAAGACCTGTTTTAAGTTTAATACATAGCCTTGTTTTTTTCTTTTTTTTAGCAAGAGATTTATTTTTTCACTTCATTCATTCCTCAACCAATAAGGATGTAATAAAAAATGACATGAAAATATATTCCGACAGTCTTCTCCTGAACCTGGGAGCTTTTGCATTTATTGTATTAATTTCTTTTGTTTTTACCCGTTTTAAAAGAAATATAAATTCATAGACCGGTATATCGGCCCTTTCTCCATTAGTTATATAAAAATTTTACGAAATCAGTTTATTTTATTGTAAAGAGATGAATATATGCTAGCCTGATTCAAACTCCATATTAAACTGATATCTATCACTTCGATTTTTGATAAAAGTCATTAACTGACAATTTTTTGACAGATAGTTTTACATCGTCATTTTATTAAATATTCACTTAATTAAAACACATTTTATGAAACTGTTTAGTAATAGAACCCTGATGATTCTTCTAATTCTTGTTAGTGGTTACGGGTATATTATAAGTTGCACACACGATGATGAACTTATTGTTCCGATTCAGATTAGCAAACCATTTGTATCAACCCGGGGTACTGAAATATTATTGCCAGGCAATATGACAGCCGGAAATACCAGTGAATGGAAGCTTGATAAATCTCACTCAAGTGTACTTTGGTCCACCAATTATGTAGGTGCCGCAGGATTATTAACAGGCCGCTTTAATCAGTTTGGCACGCATGACGTAACAGATGCTGAAGCTTTAAGCTATGTTATTACCGGACAACCACTAAAAGACAGCTCTTGGGCATTTTATGAAAATGATCCTACAAAATCTTATTTTAATGGCTATGTTCAAATCAATACATCCAATACCGGAGAGCCCGGACGTGATGTAGGCTGTAATGTTGCCGGTATGGGTACTGTAGCTATTGTTGCCGGAACTCAGAATCTGGCTTACCCCAACCTGGCAAAAATTAAAACCACCGAAGTAAAGTTTGATCCAGCTAGTAACGGTTATATCGTAACCCTGAATCTTACTTACCAGGGTAAATTAGCAACACCTCTTACCAAATCTTATGTCGGTACGCTTAAATATATACCCAGGCAAAGAGTACAATTTGGAGCATCTGCTGCTTATGAAGTATT
>JANPEU010000254.1:0-15989 GCA_031423175.1 Bacteroidota bacterium | reverse complement strand
GCCTTTGCTGGCTCCGGTTATAATAGCTACTTTATCATCGAGGCGAAATTTATTACTGATAAGCATATTGAAAGATAATTATTTATTATAAAACGGCGGATAGAAAGTAAGATACTATCTATTGTTTCAATTTTGCTTTTTCTACTAGAAATAAAAACATCTATCCTGAATTCAACAGAAGAAACAGATGAGAATAAATAAGGGAGAAACTAAGACAAATTTTTACTCCAGGTTTTCAACTGACATTTTATCATTTCTATCCTTTCCTTTTTTTGGTTCGGTTATCAGAAATGATAAATAAAATTGCTGGTGAAACAGAGGAACAGAATGTCTATATTTTATTTTTTTGTAAAAGTGCCGGTAAGACCTTTTTGCGAATTTGTACCAACCATTACTTTAAACTCTCCGGGTTCAACAATAAATTCACCATCATTATTATAAAATCCAATTTCGGCATCCGTTAAAATGAATTCAACAACTTTAGATTCACCGGGATCTAATTTAAATTTATTAAACCCTTTCAATTCTTTGACCGGGCGAACTACACTAGCAATTTTATCTTGTATATAAATTTGAGCAACTTCTTCTCCTGTTAATTTACCCGTATTTTTTATTGTTACTGATACTTTAATCTCTCGGGGATTACGGTCATCTATTTTTAAGCCAGTATATTCAAATTGTGTATAGCTTAATCCATATCCGAAAGGGTAGAGGGGCTTATAACTTTCATCACTGTAGTGTGACCAGAAAACCACATCCTTTGGACCCGGCCGGCCTGTACTATAATGATTATAATATATTGGAACCTGGCCTACACTTCTTGGAAAAGTCATCGGCAATTTACCGCCGGGATTATAATCTCCAAACAATACTTCTGCAATTGCATTACCACTTTGTGATCCTAACTGCCAGGATTCTAAAATAGACGGTATATGTTCATCGGCCCATGTAATAGATAATGGACGGCCATTCATTAAAATCAAAATAATATTTTTATTGACTTTATAAATTGCTTCCAACAGTTGTTGCTGAACACCTGGCAAATCTAATTTACTCCTGCTTCTTCCTTCACCACTTTGAAAACCATGTTCTCCTAACACCATAATTACAACTTCAGAATTTTTTGCCAAGCTAATTGCTTCCTGAAATTCGCTGGAGTCTGTTTCATTCACTTTTAATTCGTTTGGAAAATTGGCCGTACCAACAATTACTTCAGCACCTTTAGCAAAAGTAAATTCATTGCTGTATTTTTTAAGACCTTCCATTACAGATATAGCAGTACTGTCATCAGCTCCAAGCCGCCAGTTACCTAATGGACTGTTTTTATCATTTGCAAGTGCTCCAATAACCGCAATTTTTTGTTGATTTTTTCTAAGTGGTAAAAGTTGATTTTCGTTCTTTAAAAGAACTATAGACTTTTTTGCCATATCTAATGCTGCTGCTAAATGATCCGGGTGATACATTAATTCTTTTTCTCTTTCAGAATTACAATAACGGTACGGATCATCAAACAAACCCAATTCAAATTTTACACGCAAAATTCTTCTGACGGCATCATCAATAACTTTTATATCTACTTTTCCTTCATCAACCAATTCTTTTAAATATGCTACATAGGCATAGGATTCCATATCCATATCGCTACCTGCATTGGCAGCAAGTTCTGCTACTTCTTTCAAGTCCTTTGCAAAACCATGATCAATCATTTCTATACCGGAGCCCCAATCAGAAACTACAAAACCATTAAATTTCCATTTATCTTTTAATATATCTCTTTGCAGAAATTTATTTGCAGTAGCCGGTACTCCATTTACCACATTAAAAGAATTCATTACTGTTTTTACATTGCTGTCAACTGCTGCTTTAAAAGGAGGGAAAATAATATTGTATAAAGTTGACGTTCCTACATCAACCGTATTATAATCTCTTCCACCTTCAGCAAAACCATAACCCGCAAAATGTTTTGCAGTAGCCGCAATGGTATTGGGTGCTGATAAATCAGTTCCCTGGAAGCCCTGTATTCTTGCTACTCCAATCTTTGAAACTAAATACGGATCTTCTCCTGCACCTTCCATAACTCTTCCCCAACGTGGATCTCTTGAAATATCTATCATGGGAGCAAAAGTCCAGTTAATACCTAAAGCAGAGGCTTCTATTGCAGCAACTCTTGCCGATTTTTTTATAGCTTCTAAATCCCAGCTCGCTGCTTCGCCTAAAGGAATAGGAGAAATTGTTTTTTGTCCGTGAATTACATCTAACCCAAAAATTAAAGGGATTCCAAGTCTTGATTCTTTTACTACCATCTCCTGCAACTTTCTCACATTTTTCACCCCTTTCACATTCAGTACAGAACCGACCAATCCTTTTTTAAAATGATCATATTTCTTTTTTGATTTTGCTTCACTGGGTGCCGGGCCTGTTACGTCCCAGAATCCATTATATTGATTCATTTGCCCTATCTTTTCTTCAAGGGTCATTTTTTTCATTAAATCTGAAATACGTTTTTCTATTGTATCAGAAGTATAGCTGGTCACTATAGCACCACTGTTTATTTTTTTTTCGGTATTACTTTTTTTCTGTTCACATGAAAGTGTAATAAGAAGTGAGAGAAAAAAAAGAAATTTTATTGAATGAGTACCAAACCTACTTTTCATAATTGCAATTTTTTTAAATATAATAAAAAAGCGGAAGGAGAAAGCAAGAAAGTTTATTCAACCGCTTTAAGGCAATTTCAATCTCACAGATATTTATCTTATTTAGTTATACACCCGTATATAATCAATTATCATTTTTTGTGGAAAAATAGAATCATCAACTCCGAATTTTCCACCCCAATAACCACCAACAGCAACATTCAATATCAAATGAAATTGTTTATCAAATGGCCAGGTTGCACTTCCGGTATTCTCATTTTTAAATTCATGATACCTGACATTGTCAATTAAAAAAATTATAGACTCCGCTGTCCATTCGATAGCATATAAATGAAAAGCTTTTGATAAATCGTTCCTGCTTATTCCTTTTGTTTTTTGTGTTCCTTTCATGCCATTATAATTTCCCGTATGTATAGTTCCAAAAACGGAATCAGGCATATAACCAACATGTTCCATAATATCTATTTCGCCGCTGTTTGGCCATCCGCCATATTCCCAGTTAGTAGGCAACATCCAAACAGCAGGCCATATACCTCTGCCATTAGGAAGTTTCGCTCTTACTTCAATGCGACCATATTTCCAATCTCCTTTTAATTTAGAAACAAGCCTTGCTGATGTATAATTTGCATCGGCAAAATTTTCCTTCCGGGCTTCAATAATTAATTTTCCTTTTACAACTCTTGCATTCTCTTTTCTGTTGTGGGTATAATATTCTAATTCATTATTTCCCCAACCGCAAATTTCAGGACACCCCCTGCCTTTATCATAGCTCCATTTTAAACTATCTGGTAATCCGGATTTATTAAATTCATCTTTCCAAACAAGTTTAGTAAAAGTATTTTGGGCATTTGTTTTATTAAACATCAACAATACTAAAATGAAAAAAAGAGAAGAACGATTTTTTATAAAGTGCATATTAGTGTTTTGAAAATATTTTTGAAAAGGTGTCTAAAAAAAGGAGTAAATAATTAGAAAGTTTATAATTGTTGATTGTATTTTAATAAAATATTCTATTCATTTTTTTAATTGGCGAAATTAAACCTGGCTAGTTTTTTTTCATAATTGAAGTACAGAATAAAAATTAGTATTTTACAATGGAGCTATCTTTTTCAGATAGCTCCATTGTAGTACCAATTATTTTCATTTTTACCTTACAATAAGCACTTCATCTGAAGCTAATTCATTTCCATAATTATCCAGTAAATGAATAGTATAAATACCGGGTCCTTTGTTTCCTAAATTAACTGGTATGGAAGTATAAGCTCCGAATATTACATAACTGCCTTTGAAGACCATTGCCCCTTTGGAATCATAAATAGCAAGTGTTCGTGGCTTAAGATTCGTTACATCACTAAAAAACCGTACTTGAAATTGCCCTGCGGATGGATTAGGATATATAAATAATTTACTACTGCTTTCACCTGTAATATTAATTGCGTTTGATGTATTCTCACATCCTGACACATTCGTAACTTTTAATGTATAGGTACCAAGTCCATCAATATTTACATTCACTGTATTTCCTGTTTGTCCCGGAAGCAATATTCCATTTTTATACCAGGCGAGATTGCCAGTTGAACCCGTAGATGTAATCGTTGTATTTTGGCCAGGATATAATCTGGCAAAAGGAACTGATGTAATAACCGGTGCAACTGGAAGTGCATTAATTGTTACTGTGATTGCAGATCTTGGGCTTTCGCAACCAACATCATTTGTTTGACTTACATAGTAGAGTTTATTTCCAACTATGTTAGTAGATGGAGTAGGAGCGTTGCTGCTTGAATTTCCGCCAACTGCTACACTATACCAATTCAAATTATTTCCTGTAGTTGCAGTTGCAGTTAAAATTTGTGATGATGCATTTAAACAATATGCAACCGGCGTTGATACATTTGGTGCAACCGGAGATGCTTTAACGATTACTGCAATTAAAGCTCTTGTTCCTTCTACTAACTGAGCATTTGTCTGACTTACATAATAATTAGTAGTACCCACATTTGCTGTTGATGGTACAGGTGCAGTTAAACTGCCTGTTCCTCCTGTAGCAACTGTATACCACTTCAACGTATTGCCAGTGATTGCTGTTGCGGTTAAACTTACTGCTGTTGTATTCTGACAATAGTTTACCGGAGAAATAACTGTTGGAGCCGGTGGGGCAGGAGGTAATGGTGCTGCACCAAATTTCACATCATCAAAATAATAAATCCGTTCACCGGCTGTTGCACCTGTTACGCCAAAGTTGAAGAAGATAGATGCTTTGTTATAATTGAACGCAAGGTTCAATGCGGCTGTGCCTGCTGCGGGATTGGCAAAATTAAATTCCAATGTCTGCCAGCCACTCGCTATGGTTACTGCTGCTTCGGTCTCACATGATTTTGTTGGATCTGTTTTATCTTCTACTTTCAACCGTACCTGTATACCTGCATGCGGACTCCACACTCTCACATTCATTCTCTTTTCTGTCGCAGTAAAGGGTATGTTAGCACTGAAGCCTGTCTGTACTGTTCCTGCTAATGCAGTTACTGTTGTGCCTGCCCAAAGTTCTGCTGTATTTGTTTTTATTACTTTACCTACTTTATTGGTTGCAAGTGTTGGATCGGTTACTACCGTTGATTGTTCTGCACCACCAAAACCTACTAATCCGTATGCTACTGTTACATCATCAAAAGTTACGGGTAAGTTCATTTGTGTTTGCGCAAAAGAAAATACGGTAAAGAATAAAGCAGAAAACAAAAGATAAAATTTTTTCATATTCAAAATTTTATGGCTAATAAAATAAGCAGTTAATTAGCCGTGTAAAAAAACAAGTATTTAGAACTATTGTTATTAAAAAAAGATTCCCGATATCCATTAGCATCAGGGTATTATTTTATATACTCTTACATAATCTATCTCCAGAGATGCATTGGTAAATGCAGGATCCACAGGGCCTCCAAATGATCCTCCCATCGCTACATTTAAAATGATAAAAAAGTTTTGATTGAATGGCGACAAACTGTTGTTGACAAATGTGTGATACAATTGAGTGTCTACATAAATCTTAATATAATTTGGTGTCCATTCAACTATGTAATTGTGAAATTCTGTTGTTGCATTAGGAATAACAAAAGTCTTGCCATCGGGATTGCCCCCTGAGCGACCAGGATAATGTAGGGTACCAAAAATTTTATTTAACTCACTGCCCCGATGTTCCGCAATATCTATTTCCCCGCAAGCAGGCCAACTAACTGAATTTATATTGCTTCCAAGCATCCATATTGCTGGCCAGGTACCTACGCCAGCTGGGAATTTTGCCCTGACGTCAATTTTCCCGTACTTGAAAGAAAATTTATTTTTTGAAAGAAGCCGGGCTGATGTGAATATGCTGCCACTGTAATTTTCTCTGATCGCATTGATTTTTAATATGCCATTTAATGCAGCTGCATTTTCTGACCGGTTGGTATAAAATTGCTGTTCATTATTACCCCAGCCAGAACCTCCAATATCATATCCCCATTTTGCCGGATCGGGATTACCATTTACTGTAAAATTATCTTCAAATACAGGTGTCGTTTCATAAGCCCACACTTTATCAGCCGGAGCGACAGTAGTTGTTACCAGAGGTATATTATCTTTTTCTGTACAAGAAAAAAATGCAGAACTTAATAATACGATAGTCAGATATATTTTAAATTTCTTTATCATTTTAAAATATTTTATATTTTAACAAATTTGAATTGAAAGATTGTACTGGTTCCGTTACCTGCTCTTAATACCATGCTATTGCTTGTTATAGAAATAATGCGGTAAACGTTTTCAGCTGGAACATCGGTAGTACCAATAAAAATAGCAGGTGGGGTTTGTGGTATTTGAATAGTAGCTAATCCTGCCACACCCCCGGTTGTTGCACTAAACGTATAAGAGATATTATTATAAGATCTGTCTGAACCACAATTAAAGTTCGGAGCGATATTGCCGCCGTTAAAAGTGGACCCATTAGCATTATACGTTATTTTATCAGTTGCCGTAAAAGTGTAAACATCATCTGTCTGACAATTTGGTTCAAGTGGTCCGCCTGCAAAATAAGTGCTTGGATTGGCTTCTGTCCCAACAATGACAGCATTTGCACCCGGGGTAGGATCCAGTTTCCAACTTCTACTGCTGCCACCGGTCAATAAATTCTTATAATCAGCCAGCGTTAAAGAAGAAACTTTCTTCATTTTTATTTCTATGAATTTACCTCCTGAGCCCGTCAAATTCCCACGAAGAATCATATTATCTGCCGTATAAGAAATGACTGTGTACTTGTTATTATCAACTATATCTGTTGTGCCGATAAAGGGTTTCAATCCACCTGCAACTATATTATCCAAAATAATTTCGTTGGGTTGTCCTGCCTTACTTACAACAATAAATTTAGTTGCGTTGGCCTTTGGAGCCTGGCAACTAAACCCAGCCTGTGCATCAAATGTTTGTCCATTTGCATTATATTCAAATCTTCCATCAGCATAGAGTTTATATTTATCATCAACCTGGCAATTGGCAGCAGGCCCTGAAAAGTCGACAGTTGTTCCATTAGATGCTAAAACTTTGATGGCATCATTATCCGTACTCCATGTCCATTCAAAATCTTTACAGCCTGTAAGCTTGTTGAAAAAATCATTCTGACAAGCATCTGTTACAGTAATGCTTTTTGTAATAGAGTTATTACCATTTGTTCCGACAGAAGTTAACCTCACATTGAAAATACCACCAGAACTATATTGATGTTTTGGATTTCTTTCGGAAGAAAAGGCACTATTGTCACCAAAATCCCACTGAAACTGTAATCCTTCTTCACTTGCATTTGTAAACGTAACGATATATGCAAACGGCAAAGTATCTTTCAACGCAGTAACCTGAGCTGAAAATTCGGCAACGGATGAAGACCCGTTAAGCCCCAATAAATTATTTTTCTTGCATTGAACGAGTACACTACTTAATGCAATTAATAAGATAGATGATATTGAAACTATTTTTTTCATACTAGAAGTTTTAAGCTTTTTTTAATACCCGTCATTTTGAGTCAGGTTTGAATTTTTATCTCTTTCTCCTTGAGGAATTGGCATGAAGCGGTGTTTGGCCTGAATATTTGTTTTACCCGTAGCAGTCATCACGGTTGTAAAATAAGTAGGATCTGGATGACGTAATAAGTCATACCATCTGTGCATCTCAAATGCAAACTCCAGTCTTCTTTCTTTATACATAGCTACCAACCATTGTGCATCAGATAAACCAACAGCCAATGGTGCCAGACCAGCTCTAACTCTTATTAAATCTGCATAAGATTTTCCTAAAGAAGGACCAGCTGCTTCTGCATAAATCAATAAGATTTCAGCATATCGCATGATGGGAACATTTAAAGCACTTCTCCACTGACCATCATCTCCGGTTGTGTTATCAATTGGTATGAAATATTTTTTTACATTAAATCCGTTAGGAGAACCGACTAATAGTGCAGGTTGTGTATAGGTACCATATGTATCACCCGGTATCCATATTGATCTGTTTCTTCTTTTATCGATGATGGTACTGTAAGCAGCTCCTGTTTTTTCATACTGATCAACAAAATTTTTAGTGGGTACATTCCATCCATAACCTGCCGTGGCAACTACATTTTGTTCTCTTGGTCCAAAAAAAGTATTCATCTTGCTTCCTGCTCCAGCATCCATATAAGTACCCCCACCGCTACGGTATTGCACTTCGAAAAGAGATTCTTTTCCATTCTCATTTTCCAATTTAAAATTATCTGTATAATCAGTCCATAAATCATAACCATACGTAAGTCTGTTATCAATCACTTCTTTCGCCTTTGTAGCAGCATTTGTTTTATCACCCAGCGTTAAATAAACTGATGCCAGCAATCCTTTTGCTGAACCCGCAGTTGCCCGACCCTTATCTGCAGGTGCATTCGTATTGGGTAATAACGTTTCAGCAATTTTTAAATCAGCAATGATTTGATCATAAACTTGTTTTTTAGGTGACCGGGAAATTTTTGTGGATTCTTCAGCCGTAATAATATTCGTATATAAAGGAACATCACCAAAAAGGCGAACAAGATGATAATAAAATAATGCACGAAGAAATCTTCCTTCACCAAGACTCCTGTTTCTGATTGCAGTAGTCATAACAGGTACCAGTGGTACTTTTTCAATAACCAGGTTTGTTCTCAGTATTCCGAAATAGCACTGAGCCCACATCACATTGATGATTGGATTAAATGAGGTAACATTAAAATTATCCAACTCAGCAGTTTCAGTACCATCACCTCCACCGCCACCACCAATATCAGCATCATCACTCATGATATCACCCAAATGCCAGGCTGCTCCATTGTAAATAGTTGATAAAGGTGTGTAAGCAGCATTAACTGCCGCTATAGCTTCTGATTCATTTTGGTAATAATTGTTAACCAGGATAAGAGGTATCGTCGGATCAATTGATAACTTCTCTTTTTTACATTTTGTAAATGCTACACTGAAGACAACTAAAATAAGAAAGTGTTTTAAAAATATTTTTTTCATAACCGAGAATTTTAATATTTAGAAATCAATGGTGATACCACCTATAAATGTTCTTGCTTGCGGGTAAAATCCTAAATCTATTGCGCCACCTATTTCAGGATCTAATCCTGAATAATTGGTAAACGTGAACAGGTTTTGTGCACTTACATAGAATTGTGTTTTTTTCATTTTTAAACGGTCAGCCCATTTCGAAGGAAGATTATAAGAAAGTCGAACATTTTTTACACGTATGTAAGAAGCATCTTCAACAAAACGATCTGAAACACGATTGTTTCCATTAGGATCATTTAGTGTAACTCTTGGCATAGAATTACTGGTACCCGGTGCAGTCCATCTCCCAATTACATTATTCGAATAATTTCCATTGCTTACTCCACCTTCCGTATACCAACGGGTAAAGTTTAATACCTTATTCCCCTGTGAACCTTGTAGAAAAATATTCAACTCAAAGTTTTTATAAGAGAAAGTGTTGGTTAATCCAAAAGTAAAAGTGGGATTAGCATTACCAATATTGGTGCGATCTTCATTATTGATAATACCGTCATTATTTAAATCTTTAAATTTTATATCCCCAGGCGCAGTACTGGTTGTTGGATCCGAACCCTGTGTTTGTTTGGCATGTTTGGCAATCTCACCATAATCCTGAAAAATTCCTTCTGTTACAAACCCATAAAAGAATGCAGCTGGTGAACCTTGTATTGTTCTTAAGCTTCCTCCGGTAATTCTTATGTTGGTAAATTCATTATTTAATGGTGCTGATAAACCTAACGAAATAACTTTATTTTGGTATGTACTGATAACTGCATTTGCATTCCAATGTATTGCTTTGGATGTAATGATTTTACCAGTTAGACTCAGGTCAATGCCTCGGTTTTGCAAAGTCCCTGTATTGAATGGCACTGCTTCGTATGTGCCCGAGAGATATGGTGGAGCTACATATAATATAAGATCTTTTGAACGTCGTTGATAAACATCAACTGAGAACCCTAACCGGTTTTTATAAATGCTTCCATCAATACCAATATCGAATTGTTCATTTTTTTCCCATTTGATATTTGGATTAAAAGAACCACTTGGAGCTACTGCACCTACAATACCACCTGAACTACCCGAGTTTCCGAATGTGTATTGAAAGCTTTGATTTATTGTTTGCAGATAAGCATTTGCAGCAACATTCGGGTTACCCGTATAACCAAAACTTCCACGCAGTTTTAATTCATCAAGCCAGCCAATTTTTTCTAAAAATGGTTCTTGTGATAATCGCCATCCTGCAGATACCGAAGGAAAAATAGCAAATTTGTTTTGAGGTGCAAAGTTTGAACTACCGTCTCTGCGGATTGAAAAACTTAAGAACCCACGTCCATCATAATCATAATTTAATCTTCCGAAATAGGATAACAGGCGAAGGTTAGTTCCATAATTTGAATAATTACCAATCTGAGTAATATTGCCTGGCCTGAAAATGATATCATTCAATACCGGAATATTCTGTGCAAAAATTCCATTTCCTCTTGATGCAAATAGTTCAGAGAATTTGTTTTCCTGAAAAGTATAACCGGCTACAGCATTAACCTTGTGTTTTTCTTTAAATATTTTATCATACGTCAACGTATATTCTGATAAGAAGTCTTTATAGAGACCTTTCGATTCGCTATAGCCAGTTGTTGTTATCGGCCTTCCACCTGATGAAGGAGTGGCAACACTAAAACTATTTCCTTCAACATATGTAAAGTCACCACCAAATACTGCTTTAAACTTTAATTCTTTCATCAGGTTAATTTCAGCATAAACGTTTCCTGTAATCCGGTATTTATCTGTATTGTTCTTTGGAACTTCTAACTGGTAGATAGGATTTGGTTCGGCAAAACCATCATCATTTCCATCACCACCTGCATAAGTGCCATCAGCATTGCGTGGTTTTACAGTAGGAGGAGAGGTTAAGGCTAATAATACAACACTATTAAATGCACTATAGGTATCTGCTCCATGTTGAATTGATTGATTCATTGAAAGTGAATTACCTATTTTAATGAAGTTGTTAACTTTTATATCTCCATTAAAGCGTAGATTATATCTTTCAAAATCTGTTTTATAAATAATACCATCCTGTTTAAAATAACCTGCAGAGAAAGAATATTGAGACTTATCAGATCCGCCGGATGCAGTAATGTTAACACTTTGCATAGCAGCTCTTCTGAAAATTAGATCTAACCAATCAGTTCCATTTCCATATTGTTGCCCGATAGATTCAAAATCTGCCAGCTTTGGAATAACGGGAAGTCCACTGGCTATCCTTGCCTCACTATTTATAATTGCATATTCCCTCGGTTTTAAAAGCGTAGGAAGGCTCCATGCATTTTGTACTCCTCTATAAATATCAACTGATAAACTCGTTCTTCCTGCACGACCTCTTTTTGTTGTAATCATTATTACTCCATTCGATGCTCTTACACCATAAATGGAAGCTGCTGCTGCATCTTTTAAAACATCAATTGATTCAATATCGCCAGTACCAAAAGAATTTAAAATATTATCAGCACCTTGATCAGGTAGTGGATAACCATCAACAACGATTAATGGGTTATTCGTTCCAGTTAAAGAAGAAATTCCACGAATCTTAATTCCTGTACCACCAGTTCCACCGGGTGCACCGCTTCCTTGAACAATGGTAACACCAGAAACTTTTCCTTGTAAAGCCTGAGCTGCATCAGCTACTGGTGTAGCTGTTATTTCTTTTGCAGAAATGGAAGAAATGGCTGTAGAAAGCTCCTTTCTTTTTTTTGTTCCATACCCAATTACTACTACTTCATTCAAACTCTTACTGGCTTCCTCCATTTGAATTTCAATAAACCCAGCATTAATCACTTGATAACGGACTGGCGTCATTCCTGAGAAAGTAATAACCAACGTAATTCCTTTAGAAGCAGAAATTGTAAAATTTCCTTCATTATTAGTAACTGTAGATTTGGATGTTCCATCAATTGTAACTGTAGCGCCAACAAAAGATTCTCCCGTTGTCTTGTTTTTTACTTTGCCGGTAACAGAAAAACTTTGGGCCATTGCCTGCTGAAGAGAACACCCGAGGAAAATGCAAAGACAAAGCAATGCGTTAGTTAGTTTCATATTGCAATCGTTTTAATTGGAAAAAAATGAGAAATCGAAAAGGCAAATATATTTTACGTGACAAGTATTTTCCAAAAGAACTGCCACATCACCGCTACATCAACAACCACTAATATCTTAATTATCAATCATTCTTAATTACATCATTACTACATCAACCAAATAATTATCTTTACTTCATGAAAAGGATCTCCCTTATTTTTCTATTACTTAATTTTTCGCATTACTCAATTGGGCAAAACACAATTGGCCTTCCTCAAATTATTAATTACAAGAACAGCACATTTAACGGAGGTTCACAAACATGGGATATAAAGCAGGATAAAGCAGGCAGAATGTATTTTGCTAACAACGAAGGATTGATAACATATGATGGTAGTTATTGGAAAAAATATCCCCAACCGAACAAGACGATTTTACGTTCAATAGCTATTGATGATAATAATCGGATTTATGCTGGCGGACAGGATGAAATCGGTTTTTATTCACCTGATGACAACGGCACATTGCGTTATACATCTCTTAAAGAACTTGTTCCAAAAGCCTATAATAAGTTTACTGATATCTGGGATATTGAAATTTATAAAGAATCTGTATTTTTTCGCACCCCCGATCGCATTTTTGAATTTATAAATAAAGCCATTAAGGTATATCCTGCCGTTTCAAGATGGGAGATAATAAAAGTTACAGGCGATAAACTTATTGCACAAGACACGGAAAAAGGGCTATTTCAATTTATTAATAAGGGATGGCAACCATTATCTACCCAAAATTCAATTCCCCATTTTTTAATAACCGGAATAGTTCAATTAAAAAACGACAGTTTACTCATCAGCTCATTACAGTTTGGATTATTTGTTTTTTACAATGGAACATTAACAAAGAAAAAAACCAATGCTGATATTTTTTTTACAAGAAATAATATTTATTCTTTTGAGCAGATTAATACCACTGAATTCGTTGCAGGCACAACTTCTGATGGTTGCCTTATTTTTAATATTTCAGGACAAATGGTGCAGCAAATTGCAGTACCTGAAGGTTTGCAGAATAATAATGTACTATCGCTATTTTTAGATAAAGATAAAAACCTATGGACGGGTCTAAACAATGGTATTAGTTTTATTGCCTACAACTCTGCTATTAAATATATAAAACCCAGCAAAATAAATGAAGTATCCGGCTATTCCTTCCGGATTTATAATAATCATCTTTATGTAGCCACATCAGATGGCGCATATGCCGCTCCTATATCGATTGCCAATGAAGATATTAGTTTCTCTAAAGGTAATTTTACATTTATTAAAAATAGTGTAGGACAGGCATGGCGTTTAGATGAAGTGAATCATAATTTATTAATGGGGCATCATAACGGAATCTTTAATATCGAAAATGGAGAGGCAAAAAGTTTAACACAAAATAATGGCAGTTGGTTGTTTGTTCCAACTTCAACCATATACCCATCAAAAAAAGTATTAGTTGGAACGTATTCAGGCTTAACAATGCTTGACTTTTCAGATAATAAATTTACTGGCTTTGAAATTATTAACGGATTGAATGAATCACTTCGTTTCCTGGCAATTGATAACAATAATGACATTTGGGCATCACATCCTTACCGGGGAATTTATAAAATAGTTTTATCAGCTGATGCTAAAACCTGCTCCTCTCAATTATATACTGACAAAGATGGGTTACCCTCTCCATTGAGAAACTATGTATTCCGCGTAAAAAACAGGGTAGTGTCTGCTACTGAAAAAGGGATTTATGAATATGATGCTACCGTTAATAAATTTATCCCTTCCTCTCAATTGTTTGATGTGTTTGGTAAAATTTCTATACAATATCTTAATGAAGATGCAGATGGAAATATATGGTTTTGCAGTGGCAAGCAAATTGGAGTTGTAAGTTTTCCAAAAGGCGAAAAAAAACCTGTAGTCACTTATTTCCCTGAGCTAACGGGAAAAATTTTAGCGGGGTTTGAAAACATATACCCGTATTCGAAAGAAAATGTTTTTATCGCTTCAGATAATGGTATTATACATCTCAATTATGAAAAATATATACGGAGTCCCTTTAATTTAAACATATTGCTTACACAAGTAAAGGCATTTGGAAAAAATGACACAATTATCTCTGGAGGTTATTTTTCTCAAAATGATGATAACGCTTATAAGCAAAATGAAAAATCAGTTTTAAAATTTCCGATAAGAAATAATTCTTTTCATTTCGAATTCAGTTCGCCTGCCTTTAGTTTACAAAATAATGTCGAGTATAGTTATCAATTGGAAGGTTATGAAACCAAATGGTCACCCCGATCATCTAAAACAGAAAAAGACTATACAAATTTACCTGAAGGCAAATACACATTTAAAGTAAAAGCAAGCGACAACCTGGGAAATGAATCCGAATCTATCAGTTATCGTTTTATTGTAAAACCAGCCTGGAAAAATACACCCGTGGCTTATCTGCTTTATGCCTTTCTATTCTTTGTACTTATTTATTTTGTTTACAAATGGGAAAGAAGAAAATTTAAACTACAACAGGTAAAATTTGAAGAAGAACAGAAAAGACTTAAATATATTCATCAGTTGGAAGTTGAAAAAAATGAAAAAGAAATTATTAAACTTCAAATTGAAAAATTGTCTAATGACGTAATTTATAAAAATAAAGAACTTGCAGATGCAAGTATGCATTTAGTAGAAAGGAGCGATGCTCTTATAAAAGTAAAAGATGAACTACAGCAGCTGTATAAAAAAACAGGCGGAAACCATGATGTAAAAAAAGCAATTCAATTAGTGAATGATATTGAAAAAAATAATACGAAATGGGAACAATTTGCAACTCACTTCGATGAAATTAACAATGATTTTCTCAAAAAGATAAAATCTAAATTTCCCAGGCTTACGAATACGGATTTAAAAGTTTGTGCTTATCTGCAATTAAAACTTTCGTCAAAAGAAATTGCACAACTAATGAATATTTCTGTCAGAGGTGTTGAGATTAGCCGTTATCGTCTCAGAAAAAAATTGCAGCTTCCTACTGAAAAAACCTTAACTGATTTTCTTATCGAAATTCATCAAAGCTGATATGAATAATATAAATTTCTAATTTATAATAAATAGACTTGTTAAAGAGTTTTTGACAGAGCTTCCAAAAAGTTTATCTTCAAATCCTAATAACAAACTATGGCTTTAAGCAGAATCTGGTCGGCGTTTATCATCATTGCTATTTCAGTTGCGGCTATCAAGTTTATTGGCGGGTTTGGCGAGAAACAAATTTTCAGCAGCATGATAATTGGTAAAAGCGGGGATACTGTTCAGGTCCATCAACAAAGTTTAATTTCTGCCAGACCCGACTTGATAAAAGCATTCGATACAATGAACCGGGTGAAAGAAGGGAAATTGATTTATAAAAAAGCCGGCGAATCCATAATTACTTTAAAAACTCAAACTGCAAATGGCGTAATTGAAACATGCAAGGATGCTGTAAATATTTGTATTGGGCTTATTGGAATAATGGCATTATTTATGGGCTTTATGAGCATAGCAGAAAGGGCTGGCGGTATCAATTTATTATCAAGAGTAATCGGGCCATTTTTTTCTAAGTTATTCCCCGATGTACCAAAGGGCCATCCTGCTACCGGACATATGATGATGAATTTTTCTGCAAA
>JANPEU010000253.1:0-3693 GCA_031423175.1 Bacteroidota bacterium | reverse complement strand
TTGAAGTTTTTGCGGATTTGGACTGCATCGTTGGTTGATTTATTTTTTTCTTCTTTGTCTAATTGATCTGAAACTCCCTCTAAATCTTCATATGGCAATGGCTTTCGGTCTGCAGTAACTACAACTTCTTTTAGATTTCCTTCTCCGCTTTGACTCCGTAAAATACCAGAAAAAGTTTTAATATCATCTCTACTGAAAATGCCATAGTTCAATTCGTCATCATAAAAGCTGGTAAATAATTTGTCATAATTCTTTTGCAGACCTTCTTTATAATAATAATTTTTCCATTTCTGCTCCGATTCTATTTTAATAAAATTTTGATTCCCGTTCCAACTACGGCTATTATAATAAAAAGGAAATATTGAAGGCTGTTGCCAGTAATGCGGATAAAACTGATCAAGCGATGCATCATACATAGATGCCAGCATTTCAGCCGCTACTTTTTCTTTTTTAAATCCGGTAATTTTTACTTTCCATTTTTCTTCACTGCCCGGCAATGTTTTATCCCGGAATGTTGAATATTCTATTTTTAAATCTTTATTGCTCCAGGGTACACGTACTGTTTGCTGAAATTGGTGAAAGCGGTTATGTTTTACAAAAAGATAACTTACTCCATATCCACCACGGTCAGCTTCAGTGGCTTCATACTCTAAGTTTTTCTTTTCGTAGTTAAGGTTGAAATAGGAAAAACTGTTATTCGACTGCTGACTGCTGACCTCCGACTGCTTACTGACTTCCTGAATAATAAATAAATTATCAGCAGCAGTACCCAATTTCACTGTCATCTTTTCTCCGGGCTCCGGGGCTTCATTTTTTGTGGATGTCCAGAAATACTCAGCACGGTTCAGTTGATTTGATTTTTCATCAAACAATTCAATCAACTGTACATCTTTTACTTCTTCACCATTTTTATCTTTTGTTGAAATTTCTATTTCATAAAAACCGGGAGCAAGCTTTGTTTCATTTAAAACAAATGGTTTATTTTCTTTTAATGAATCCGATTTTGTCAATACCACTTCGCCTTTTTCCCATGAACTATTATCGGTTTCATTATCGTATTCATCGTAAGGGAAATTTTTAATGTATTCTTCTTTATTCATAACAAACTGATCGGGCCTGCCCCAGAAACGGTTTCTTATTAATCGTTTTTCTTCCTTCAGTTTTGTAATCAACACTTTTACCTGGGCCGGTTGATATTCACCATTCATATTTTCGGTTCGGATAGTCAGTGATGTTAAACTATCCGCTGGTAAAATACCGGGTATATCTGTTTTCAGAATCAGCGATTGATAACTTACAGAAACCATTTGTTCTCCGCTTCTTGTTTCTCCGTTGATATCTGTAATATCTGCATACACCGTATAATCAAATACGGGTTTAAATTTCCTTTCAATCTTTAAATCAGGGATCGCTTCAAATGCCACTATAAATTTTCCATCCTTATCTGTTTTTGTTTCGCCATTTGTTATCTCCATTTCTTCACTTGGCGGCATCCACCATTTGCGCCAGAGCCAGGGGTAAATAAAACGAGGCTGGCGGACTACCCGGTATTTTACAGAGGCACCATCTATATTATTGCCGGCATAAGCTTTTGCAAAACCGGTAATCGTTATTTTATCATTTACTTTATAGGTTCCTTTCAATGGTTCATAGTCCACAAAAAATTTAGGCCGCTTATATTCTTCCACTCTTATTAAAGTGGAGCCATTGCTTTCCTTCATCCGGATATTGAAACTTCCATTCAATCCATTTTGGGGCAATTGAAATTTACCAGCGAATGAACCATATTCATTGGTTTTTATTTTTATTGAATCTACTGTCTGACCGTTCACGTCATAGAGGAACACAAAAGATTCATACTTATCGTTAATAAGGCTTTTATTGTTTTCACCTTTCAATACAGCGATACCTTTAAAATAAACAGCCTGTCCCGGACGGTAAATACTTCTGTCACTAAAAAGAAATACTGATGTTATTTGTTTGCTGTCTTCAGTTTGATAATTGTTGTAGTAATAATCTTGGAGCCAGTCATCCGGGAAGAATTTTTCCCCATCATGCATTATTTCTAATGCATAACTATAATTATAATCTTTTTCCTTACGGGCTGCAATTTTAAAAAACCCATTTCTATCTGTTGTGTAAAGTGAAGTTTTTTGTTTTATATATTTTGATTGTTTACTGTCATACCGCTGCTCCCAGATTTGCACAGTTGCTTTTGCAAGCGGTTGCCCTGTTTCCCGGTTTAATATAAAATAATCTTTATCGCTATTTACATAACTGATATTGGATACATAAAACAGACGGGCACTCAGAACCGAGTTTTCGATATTAAAATCTTTTTCTGTGCTGGCTAATAAAAAATATTCTCCCGGAAGCAATGCATCAATTTTGATCTCTGCACTATGGGGTTGCATATCATTAAGTGTAGGCAAAGTTTGTTGCCATGTTTTTATGGGGGCGGCTTTCACTAAATCTGGCCAGTATTTTTCATCACTTCGATTTCCGATTTCTTTTTTTAGTTTATCGTCTGCTTTAATAATTCGCAGATGAAGTTGATTGATATTCCGGTATTCAACAAAAGATCTGAATGGCTGACCGGGTGTGTTTACTTTTTCCAAGGAAAATTTTAATTCTTTTTTGCTTAACTCTTGCAGCAGGTTGATGCAATTTATTAATCCTTCTGTAGTATCTTTTTGTTTTAAAACCCTTTCGCAAATTTCTTTTGCAATCAGTTTACTCATCCGGTATGTTGAATCACCATACGGTTTGTATTCATTTGCTTTTTCATTGTATCCTGCTGCCATTAAATACCAAGCTTGTGCAGCGGCTGGAATATCGCCATATTTTTTTGTAATCGTTTCCAACGCATTATCATACAAAGTCTCTTTATTGTTGAGTACACTGTTTTCTTTTACATATTCCAGCCGGGCAATATCTACATCTAATAAAGCATCCGGTTTATTGTCGTTCAAATGAAATGCAATCAGTTCCTGGTAAACTAATAATGCTTTATGCTGTAGTGAAAAACTATCCTGGGTCTGAAATTTTGTTTTTACAAATTGGGATGCGGGAGCAAATGCTTCGGGTTGTTTAATTTCAAATGCGTATGCAGGTTTGTTGAAATCACGTTCACTGCTTTTGAAATAGTCAAGAGCACGGTGTGCAAGTAAATCAAAAAGAGTTGGTCGCAGATTCCTTGCATTTCCTTTCAGGATGATCGCATCAAACGCTTTCAAACTGGTCAACTTTAATATGGGATCATTTTTTATTGATTTTAAATACAGTGTTGAAATTTTCTTGTGAAAATCGGAAGCACTCCAGGTGGCTATATCATCTTTTTTAAAATTTACCGTTTGCGTACGATCATACAATTGCCAGCGGACTCTTTGAAAATAATTATAATATTTCTCTGCCAGCAGGCTGTTGATAATTGAGGTGGCAGGCTCTTTACTCCCCAAAATTTCGTTTTCAAGTTCTTTAATGGAAATGATATCATTATTCTCTCTTAGTTCTTCCTGCAAGCCAGTCATATACACCAGCGACTTTATTATCTGCGCATCCTGCTTTTCTTTTCTGGCAAGTGAGTAAATGTTTTTTACTTCCACCAAAGCTGATTTGGGAAGTTTCTTTTCTATAAAAACATCCACTTTTTTCCACGAAGCAGTATAGTTCTTTATCGTTTGTGCTTTCAAG
>JANPEU010000252.1:0-1512 GCA_031423175.1 Bacteroidota bacterium | reverse complement strand
AGATTATGCTGCCTCGCTCCTTCTACTTTTATACTGCGGTTCCACTTCCGTACATTTTTTGGGGGTTCTATTTTTAGTACACCACTTAAATATTTTCCGGTAAGGCTCATCGGGTTTGAAACAATTTCATCATAATCACCTTCTGCCACTACTTCGCCACCTAAATGGGAAGCATACGGACCCATATCAATAATATGATCGGCTTCACGCATCATCATTTCATCATGCTCCACCACTACTACTGTATTTCCTAAATCACGCAGGTTTTTTAAAACCCGGATTAAATTTTTTGTATCCCGGGAATGTAAACCAATGGAAGGTTCATCTAAAATATATAAAGAGTTAGTAAGATTGCTACCCAAACTTCGGGTAAGTTGTATGCGCTGACTTTCGCCGCCGCTTAATGAATTTGCCAGGCGATTCAATGTGAGATAACCTAACCCCACACTTAATAAAGTATCAAGGCGGTTATGAATTTCGATTAAAATTCTTTTTGCTACCTGCTGATCGTATTCGCTTAATTTATTTTGCAATTCATCAAACCATTTTTTTAAATCTTTTACAGGCAGTTCATTGAGTTCGCCAATATTTGTTTTATGAACTTTTACATAGAGTGCTTCTTTTCTTAACCGTGTACCCTTACAATCATGGCAGGTAGTTCTGCCTCTGTACCGGCTCAGCATAACCCGGTACTGCACTTTATACAACTGCGACTCCACGTCTTTAAAAAAATCATTGATACCAATTCCATCTACTCCATCCCATAACTGTTGCAATTGTTTATCCGATAAATCGGCAATGGCTTTATGAACCGGAAAATTTATAAGCTTCGATTTTTTTATAAACTGTTGCCGCCACCAATCCATTTTTTCTCCTTTCCATGGAGCTACGGCCCCATCGTACACACTCAATCTTTTATCTTGCAATACAAGATCTTTATCAATTCCCAATACCTGGCTGAAACCTTCGCAGGTTGGGCAGGCTCCAAAAGGATTATTAAAAGAAAATAAATTGGGTTGTGGTTCTTCAAAGATCATTCCATCCAGTTCGAAACGATTATTGAAATGATGAGTGGAGGAATGGGAATTTGGAATTGGGGATTTGGAATTTGGCGTTGACAGTACTTCTAAATAAATATCACCTTCGCCTTCATAAAAAGCCGTACCGATTGAATCCGATAAACGATGAATATCATCTTCGTCAAACCCGATAGCTATCGGGTCTTTTACAACAATGCGATCTACAAGAACTGAATATTGATTATTGATTATTGAATATTGATTATTTTCCTGGATCTCTTCAATTCGTATTATTTCACCAGAGTTAGAATTGTATAATCTCGAAAATCCTTTTTGAAATAAAATACTTAGCTCTTCTTTTATATCCCGGTTTTTATGTTGCTTTATTTTTATCAGGATAAAAACTTTATCACCCTCCTTTAATTTTTTTATTGCATCGATTACATCCGGTACATCATCTTTTTTTACTTCTTTACCCGAAACAGGCGAAATG
>JANPEU010000251.1:0-2520 GCA_031423175.1 Bacteroidota bacterium | reverse complement strand
TGGTTTCTTAATTCATGTGTACAGCACGGCTTATATGCATGAAGAGAGCAGTGATCACTTTGCCCGTTATTTTTCTTTCCTGAATCTTTTTGTTTTCTCCATGTTGCTTTTAGTGATGGGCGGAAACTATGTTGTAATGTTTATAGGTTGGGAAGGCGTTGGGCTATGTTCTTATTTACTCATTGGTTACTGGTTTAAGAAAAAAGAATACACAAAAGCAGCAAACAAGGCTTTTATTATGAATCGGATTGGCGATCTTGGATTTTTAATTGCCATATTCTGGATTATCAGTAAAACAGGTTCTTCTTCTTTTTCTGAAGTATTTTCAAATACAGCAAAGCTTTCCGGAAATGACGCTACCATAATTACTCTTTTATTATTTGTTGGTGCTGCAGGTAAAAGTGCACAGATACCTTTATATACATGGCTGCCCGATGCCATGGCTGGCCCTACACCTGTATCTGCATTAATTCATGCGGCTACAATGGTTACTGCAGGTATTTATATGATAGCAAGAAGCCATGTATTGTATAATATGGCCCCAATTACGATGGAAGTAGTGGCAGTAGTTGGTTTAGCAACAGCATTACTTGCTGCAACAATTGCATTATATCAAAACGATATTAAAAAAGTACTGGCTTATTCTACAGTCAGTCAGTTGGGTTTTATGTTTCTTGCTTTGGGTGTGGGTGCTTATAGTACAGGTGTGTTTCATGTTATGACCCATGCTTTCTTTAAAGCGTTATTGTTTCTTGGCGCAGGTAGTGTAATACATGCTATGAGTGGCGAACAGGATATAACAAAGATGGGAGGGTTAAGCAAAAAAATTCCACTCACATATCTTACTTTTTTAATTGGTGTATTGGCTATTGCAGGATTTCCATTTACATCCGGTTTTATTTCAAAAGATGAAATTCTGCTTTCCGTTTATTATCATAATAAAATTTATTTTTATCTCGCAGCTGCCTGTGCTATTCTTACTGCTATTTATATGTTCAGGTTATTGATGCTTACATTCCTGGGTTCTTTCAGAGGCACATCGGAGCAAGCCCATCATCTTCATGAATCTCCAAAAAGTATGACCATACCTTTAGTTATACTTGCCGTCTTATCCCTGGTCGCTGGCTTTGTTCAGTTGCCACATGTATTTGGTGGTCATGCTTACCTCAATGAATTTTTGTCTACTTCAACCGGAATAGCAGAACATGCCGATCCGGCTCTTGTAACAAAAGAATATGCATTGCTTTTTGCAACCGTTATAGGATTAGGAATTGTATTTTTTATAACCCGTAAATTCTTTGCTGTAAAAGAATTTGATGGTACTTATAATAGTGGAATAAAGAAAGTACTGGCAAATAAATGGTATGTAGATGAGTTGTATGAAAAAATAATAATTAAGCCTTTGAATATGCTTGGAAATTTTTTTAATAAATTTTTTGAAGGTTCGGTAATCGACGGAATGGTAAATGGTGTAGGCAAAGCGGTGAACTATGGCAGCCGTCAATTACGATTATTACAAAGTGGTCATGTAGGTAGTTACATACTGCTGATGGTTGTAAGTATGTTGTTGATATTTGTCTGGCAATTTTTTATTAGAAAATAAGCCTCTGTCACCCAAAGGGGAACATAGGTAGATTAATTTTTGATTAAGGCTTTGTTTGATTAAAGTGGGTAACATAACAGAGGTTCATAAGTAGTTTTGAAATTTGTTCATTTAATATTTTTCCATTCTCAGTCTTTTTTTAAAAAATAAAGACTGATACAAACTAAGTTCTCCGCCAATTGGCGGAACAGGGGCATGATTGCATTATTACTGATATTAATTCCATTGCTAACCGGCATATTTTCTTTTTTCATTAGAGAAGATAAGCGGGTCCGGACATTTGCTTATTTATCTTCCATTGCAACATTAGCAGTTGTTTTATTTGGATTAATAAGTTGTAAAAATGAATCTTGTTTCGATTTTCGGGCAGAATGGATGGGCTCACTCGGCAGTAGTTTTCATTTAAAAATGGATGGCATCAGTAAGCTGATGTGTTTGCTTACGGCAGTTGCTTATCCCCTTATTTTTATTGCTACTTTAAATAGTGAGTATAAAAATCCTCATCGCTATTTTGGATTGATGTTGCTTACACAAGCCGGATTGATAGGTGTATTTGTAGCCGCAGATGCTTTATTATTTTATTTCTTTTGGGAGCTTGCATTGGTTCCGGTCTATTTTTTATGTTCTACATGGGGTGGGGAAAAAAGGATAGCAGTTACTTTTAAATTTTTTGTTTATACATTTTTAGGTTCTGTATTGATGCTGGTTGCACTGTTATTTATTTATAACAGCACACCCGATCGGTCATTTGATATCGAATCTTTTTACAAAGCAACTATTTCGGAGAATAAACAAAGCATGATTTTCTGGATGCTATTTATCGCTTTTGCAATCAAGATGCCCATCTTCCCTTTTCATACCTGGCAACCCGATACCTATCAACAAACAAATACCGGAACTACTATGGTGCTGAGTGG
>JANPEU010000250.1:0-2953 GCA_031423175.1 Bacteroidota bacterium | reverse complement strand
CAACCGGAATACGATTTCCATAACAGGAAATCTTAGTGAATGGAAATCTTTACCTTTTACAGACAGTGATTTATTAATCGATTCACTTTATTCTTCAAAAAAATCATCGATCAGCGAAAGACTGGCAAATTCGACCAGCATTTACAGAACTAAGGGGCTCACTGCCGGATACAAACATTTATTTCCAAAGGCAGGACGTGAATGGACGGCTGATCTTACCTATAATAAAAGCAGAAACAATAGTGAAAACCTGATTACAACGAATTATTTTTCATTCCCGCAAAATAATTTAACGAATACATTTAAACAAAAGCAAAGAAATGAAGGAGCAAATCAATCGTTGATTTTACAAAGTGATTTTGTAAGCCCGATTTTGGAAAAAGCAAAAATTGAATTGGGTGTAAGAGCGCAGATCCGCGAAATAAACAGTAACCAGATTTTTTATGCCATAGATAATAACTCAGGCAATGCTTTTATCATTCCTTCCTTGTCAACAAAATACAACAGTACTGACAATGTGTATGCGGCCTATTCCACATTCAGTAATACAGTTAAGAATTTTAATTATCAAGTGGGATTACGGGTTGAAAGTTCAGACTATCATGGCGTATTGCCCGATAAAAATCAATCCTTCGATATTAATTTTCCTGTAAGCCTTTTTCCAAGTTTTGGATTTACAGCAAAAATGAAAAAAGATCAGGATTTACAATTTAATTATTCAAGGAGAATAAACCGACCCAATTTTTTCCAATTATTTCCATTTACTGACTATTCAGATTCTTTAAATGTAAGCAGGGGAAATCCGAATTTAAAACCTGAGTTTACAAACTCAGCTGAATTATCATATTCGAAAACATTTAAAAACCGCGATAATTTTCTGGCAAGCATTTATTATAAAAGAACTGAGAACCTGATTACACGTTACCAGGAAAAAGAATTAAGTCCCTATAGCAATACGGATGTTTTGGTAAATACCTATATCAATGCAAGTTCAAGTTATGTAACAGGATTGGAATTGGTTTCGAAAAACAAAATAACAAAATGGTGGGATCTTACTTCAAATTTCAATCTGTTTACAGCAAAAATTAATTTGAGTGATCCAACAATTCCTGAAACAGATCAGTTTGTAAGTTGGTTTGCAAAAATGAATAACTCTTTTAAGCTGCCTAATAATTTTTCCATACAATTATCGGGTGAATACCAATCAAAAACTGTTCTCCCACCGGGTGGCTCTGGAGGAGGTAACAGTCGTGGTGGAATGGGCGGTGGAGGTGGTTTTATGCATGGCGGTTCGCAAAGTACTGCACAGGGATATAACAGACCAAACTATTACGCTGATATTGCAGTCCGTTATGAATTTATGAAAGAGAAACAAGCATCTATATCGGTTAACTGGAGCGATATATTTAGAACACGCCGTACCTATACACATTCTGAATCTGCTTTTTTCATTCAGGATTCTTATCGCCGCAGAGATCCACAAGTAGTTCGCATAAATTTCAGTTGGCGTTTTGGAAAATTAGATATGAATTTGTTCAAAAGAAAAAATACAAGAACAGAAACGGAAGGAATGGAAGGTGGAATGAACTAATAATTCTTCACTAAAATATTTTTAACTTAAAAGTCCCGTATTCCACGGGACTTTTTTTTTCGCCATCGGTTAACTGTATATTTGAAGCAGATATGCAGCAATTAAAATTTGCAATTATTGGGTGTGGTAAAATTTCTACCCGTCATGCTGAGCAGGCTGCAAAGCTTGGTGCAATAGCAGGGATATGTGATATTGTAAAAGAAAAAGCGGATGCACTTGCTTCCACCTTCAATACAAAAGCATTCTATAATATCAATGATTTATTTACTGAATTAAAAACAGTTGATATTACCGCTATTTGCACACCCAACGGATTACATGCTACACATTCAATATTAGCGCTGAATGCAGGCTCGCATGTGTTATGTGAAAAACCCATGAGCATCAGCTCCGGTTCTGCAAAAGAAATGATGCAGGTTGCAGAAGTAAATAATAAAAAACTATTTGTTGTAAAATCTACCCGTTACAACCCTGCTCTTGTTGAATTAAAAAGAATAATTTTTGAAAAAAAACTGGGAAACTTATTCAGTTTTCAAATGAATTGTTTTTGGAACCGACCCGATGCATATTATTCAAATAGTTGGAAGGGAACAAATGAATCAGATGGCGGCACACTCTATACGCAGTTTAGTCATTATATTGATGCGATGTTATGGTTGTTTGGCGAAGTAAAATCTGTAACGGGTTATCGCAAAAATTTATTTCATAAAAATGTTATTGAATTTGAAGATTGTGGTACAGCTTCGCTTGAAATGGAAAATGGAATGATAGGAGGATTAAACTGGTCGGTAAATACATTTTTAAAAAACATGGAAGTGTCATTAACACTGATTGCTGAAAAGGGCTGTATAAGAATTGGCGGTGAGTATATGAATAAAATTGAATACCTGCATTTGGAAAAAGATGAAATAATAATTAACAATCCAGGCAGCGCAAACGATTATGGTTTGTACAAAGGAAGCATGAGTAATCATGATAAAGTATATGAAAATATGCTGCTGGCCTTAAAAGATGATTCACACCCGTTCAGTTATGCGTTTGATGGATTGAAAACGGTTGAAATGATTGAAACGATTTATAAAACAATTCCGCTTACTTAGTTTTGAAAAAAATATACTTTACAGTTACCAACGATTTGAATTCAGATCAGCGAATGCAACGGATATGCACTACGCTGGCTGAAAATGGATATGATGTTATGTTAGTTGGCAGAGAGCTTCCGGCTTCTCTCCCACTTTTACCACAAAAATTTAAACAAAAAAGAATTAAATGCTGGTTTAATAAAGGCAAACTTTTTTATTTTGAATTTAATACACGTTTATCATGTTTACTTGCTTTTAAAAAAATGGATGCAATTTGCGC
>JANPEU010000249.1:0-2412 GCA_031423175.1 Bacteroidota bacterium | reverse complement strand
CTAAGGTCAACGGGTATTCATCTAACCCATCTCATGAAGTGGAAGCATTTGGTCCGGTAAGCACCCTAATGCCCTATAAAAATATTGATGATGCAATTGCATTGAGTAAATTAGGTAAAGGAAGTTTATGCACTTCAATTGTAACAGCTGACTATAAAATTGCAAAGCAGTATGTAATTGGTGCAGCCACACATCATGGAAGAATCTTAGTATTGAATAATGAATGTGCAAAAGAAAGCACCGGTCATGGCTCGCCATTACCCTTATTAGTACACGGCGGTCCGGGGCGTGCCGGTGGTGGCGAAGAAATGGGCGGCATCCGGGGCGTAAAACATTATTTGCAAAGAACCGCTTTGCAAGGTTCGCCAACAACAATTACGGCAATCACAAATGTATACCAGCAAAATGCGATTGGTAAAAAAGCAGATAAACATCCATTTACAAAATATTTTGACGAATTAGAAATAGGTGAACAAATTATTACGGAAAAAAGAATCATTACAAGCGAAGACATAGATAAGTTTGCTGATTTAAGCGGCGATCATTTTTATGCGCATATAAAAACGACTGATTTTACCGGAACCATGTTTGAGCAACAGGTGGCACATGGCTATTTTATTATGAGCATTGCAGCTGGTTTGTTTGTGAATAGTTATGAAAAAAATCCAGTACTGTTAAATTATGGTATTGATGAATTACGGTTTACGAAACCCGTTTATCCCGGAAGCGAAATTTATATTCGGTTTACCTGTAAAGAAAAACTACCGAATGATAAAAGAATCGTTGACAACCCGGAAGATTTTAAAAGAGGTGATGATATTGAAAAAGGAATTGTAAAATGGCTGGTAGAAATGATAGATGAAACAAATGAAATAACAGGAGTGGCAACAATTTTGACAATGATAGCAAAAAAAATTTAATAAATATTTTATGGCAGAAGGTTATGTAAAGTCTGAATTTCATAAAGGAGTTACATCAATAGAATTTTTTCACCCGCAAAGCAATTCATTACCGGGTAAAATTTTGAATGAGCTGGCACAGGCCATTCATGCAGCAGGCAACGATGCAGAAACAATACTCGTCCTGTTGAGAAGTGGTGGAGATAAAACTTTTTGTTCCGGAGCCTCCTTTGATGAATTGATAGAAATAAAAACGAAGGAGCAGGGATTAGAATTTTTCAGTGGTTTTGCAAAAGTGATAAATGCAATCCGCATTTGCCCAAAGTTTGTGATTGGGAGAATACAAGGAAAATGTGTTGGCGGTGGTGTGGGTATTGCAGCGGCAGTTGATTATGCAATTGCAACGGATAAAGCAGATGTAAAATTAAGCGAACTGGCTGTTGGCATCGGTCCATTTGTTGTTGGTCCGGTGGTTGAACGAAAAATTGGAATAGCAGCCTTTAGTGTATTAGCAATAGATGCTACGATGTGGAGCAATGCCGATTGGGCTAAACGAAAAGGATTGTTTGCTGAAGTACATAACTCAATTGAAAATATGGATGAATCTATCCAACGATTGACTGATACACTTTCGCATTCATCACCCGAGGCTATGGCAGCAATGAAAAAAATATTCTGGAAAGGAACTGAACATTGGGATAAATTGTTATTAGAAAGAGCAGCAATCAGTGGTAACCTGGTATTAAGTGATTTTACAAAACAAGCAATCCGAAAATTTAAATCAAAATAGATGAAGCGAATTTATTCAATAGTATTTTTTTCATTGTTGCTGTTTTCTTCAGGTTGCAGTACTATGAAAAATTTATTATCACCCAGAGATGCAGAAGAGGCTATACGTGAGGCACTCTCTATCGGAAGTACTTTTGGCGGAAATGTATTAAGCCAAAAGGGGGCATTTTCAAAAAACACTTTGATTGACGCCTTGTTTCCTGAAGATATTCGTAAAGTATTAAACACATTAGAAACATTGGGCTTAAGTAAAGAAGTTGACAGGTTTGCAACAACACTTGGTGCAGCAGCAGAAAAAACTGCCGAAAAATCCGTTCCAGTTTTTTTAATGGGCATTAAAAAAATGAATTTTAAAGATGCTGTTGAAATTGTTAAAAATGGAGGTACCTCCGGTACTGATTACTTAAGAAAAACAATTGGCGATACACTTCGGGCTTCCCTTAAACCAATAATGCACACTGCACTGGAAGAATATAAATTGGAAACTGAATGGAATAAATTGGTAGCACCTGTAAAATTATTTGCTGGTGATAAATTGAATCTTGATTTGTCAAACCTGATGAGTGGGTTTGTAGTAAACCTCCTATTTAATAAAATTGCAGAAAAAGAAAGAGATATAAGAACGAAAGCAGAAGAAAGAAAAACAGTTTTACTCCAAAAGGTTTTTGGCAGGGTTTGGGATAAATAAAAAAGAATTGGTAGAAATGATGCAACAATTTTCTTT
>JANPEU010000248.1:0-11455 GCA_031423175.1 Bacteroidota bacterium | reverse complement strand
CGAGCAATAATGGTTTCTTCTGTAGCACCACCAACAAGCTGAGCAATATTTGTACGTACCGTTACTCTAGCACGTGTATTAATTTGGATACACTTTAGATACACCTGTGAAAAAATTAGTTGAATCTTTTTCCATTATTGGTGCTAGTGATAATCATATCCTAAAAACGCTTCAAGAACTTTATCAGCATGGGCTCATAAATTCTATTGATGCAAGAGAAATTGATATTAACTCAGTAATTGTTATAACATTAACTGGCGGATATTATTATAACGTACTGATCAGGCGGTCAGAATATTTAGAAAATATTATGTTTGATACACCTATTTTCAATGTAGAAATATGGGAACAAATTTATTCTCTTAATGAAGATATTAAACATGAGAACAACATATTATCGAGAGTCAGAAAAAGAAGAGACAGAATGATGTCTTTTCTTGATTATATTGAAAATGTGGAGAAAGAGTTTATTAAAAAAAGTGCAATGGCAAACTATTCTTTCTTTGAAGAAATTGAACAGCCAATTCGAACACAGTTTCAAGATATAGTCAATAGTGCTAAAATATATTATCCGGATCGTTCAGTTCCAACAGGGTCTTAGTGATGGTTCATGTTCGTAGTAAATTTAAAAAATTAGGAAGCCTCGATGCGTGTCTCAGTCGTGGGTTCGTGCCCGGTTTTATAATTTTAAAAAATTGTGAAGTATTTTTGCCGTTGTTGGTGAATGCTTCAGTAAAGAAGCACTCCATTTTTGCCGTTGTTGGTAAATGCTTCAGTAAAGAATCACGCCATTGTTGGTATGAGGCGTTGGCTCGTGTTTAGCCTACCAACAAATCTGTAAGGAAGATTTCTCATATTCGATTTGTTGGAACGCCACCCGCATGGCTAGGCTGCATTCCAACAATGGCGTAAAAATCTAGCACCGATCTGGCAGCCATGCAATTTGACAGGCCGTATATCCGGTTCTCTGCTCTGCTGGATGAAAAAACTAAAATGTTATTAGGAAGTTTTATAGCTGCTTATCTTACTATGAAAGATTCTTAAATGAAAGATCGAAACTGAACCGATATGATCATTTTGAAAATTTTTTTTCATGCAAATAATATTCGACAAAGCTCAGCTGCGGTTCATATCCGTAAAAAAATAATTCAACCACTGAATAAGAAAAGCTGATAAATTTGAAGATTCAATTTCACTCAATCATTGATATATGTTCAAATATTCATTCCAAAATATTATAATGGCTTCCGGTTTATCAGTAACAGCATCTTTTGCATCGGCTCAGGAAATAAAAGAACCAAGGACCACAGCCGAATGGACAGCACCCTATCAACCTTTCCGCATTGCAGGCAACCTGTACTATGTAGGCACATACGACCTGGCTTGTTACCTCATTACAACATCTAAAGGAAATATCTTAATCAATACAGGGCTTGCTGCTTCAGAAGCACAAATAAAAAATAATCTCGAAACACTGGGTTTTAAACTCTCCGATATAAAAATATTATTAACTACACAGGCACATTATGATCATATGGGTGCAATGGCGAGCCTTAAAAAAGAAACAGCAGCGCAAATGATGGTTGATGAAAAAGATGCTGATGTACTGGCAACCGGCGGCCGTTCAGATTATGAAATGGGAAAATATGGAACCACATTCAAGCCTGTAAAACCTGATCGTTTATTGCAGAGTAATGATACAATCAGGTTGGGCGATATGCAGTTGGTAATGCTTCATCATCCCGGTCATACAAAAGGCTCATGCAGTTTTTTATTTACCGTAATGGATGATCAGCGATCCTGGAAAGTGCTAATTGCAAATATGCCCACCATCGTTACAGAAAAATCATTTACAGAAATAAGTGCATACCCGGAAATAGCAAATGATTATGCCTATACATTAAAAGCAATGAAAAATATCTCATTTGATATATGGCTTGCTTCGCATGCCAGCCAGTTTAACATGCATGATAAACATAAGCCCGGCGATACATATAACCCTGCTTCTTTTATTGATCAGGCTGGTTATAATGCGGCATTAAACGATCTGCAAAAGGAATATGATGAGAAGAAGCGGCATTAAAGTGGAACTCAGTTTATCCCAAACCATTTTCCATAATTAGTTTTCATTTTCAAAATAAGATTTATATTTCCGTATAATTTTTTATTATGCTAAAACAACTCCTGCTATCCTGTTTATTATTTATTAATATATACAATACAAATGCACAGGCGGTAAAAGATACTACTGATCTCAACAGCTATTTAAAACCTGTAAAATGGAGATGCATCGGGCCGTTTCGGGGTGGCCGTTCCAATTGTGCTACAGGTGTAGTAGGTAATTCTGCTGTATATTATCAAGGCACTACCGGTGGCGGACTATGGAAAACAGATGATATGGGAATTAACTGGCACAATGTATCCGATGGATTTTTTAAAACGGGTTCAGTGGGTGCTGTTGCTGTTGCAGAGAGTGATGCGAATATTGTATATGTGGGCATGGGCGAACATGCTATACGTGGTGTAATGACACATCATGGTGATGGTGTGTATAAATCAACCGATGCGGGAAAAACCTGGAAAAAAATTGGGCTTGAACTTACACAGCATATTGCACGGATACTTATTCATCCTAAAGATCCAAACATTGTTTATGTAGCGGCGCAGGGTGCTTTATACAGCAAATCAAAAGAACGTGGAATCTATAAATCTGTTGATGGTGGTAATACCTGGAAAAATGTTTTGTATGTAGATGATAAAACCGGTTCTTCGGAAATATCAATGGATATGAACAACCCGATGATATTATATGCTGCGATGTGGGAGCATGGCCGTTTGCCATGGAAAGTAATTAGTGGCGGTGCCGGCAGCGGATTATATAAATCAACAGATGGAGGTGAGCATTGGGAAAAAATGAAAGAAGGTTTGCCAAAAGAAATGGGCAAAATGTCAATAGCTGTATGCCGATCCAATTCTGAAAAAGTATATGCATTGATTGAAAGTGATTCTGAAAAAGAAGAAGGTGGATTGTATATGTCAGTTGATGCAGGTAAAAGCTGGAGCCAGATATCAAATGATAATCATCTTATACAAAGAGCATGGTATTATATTGAACTGTTTCCTGACCCAATGAATGAAAATGTTTTGTATGTATTGAGTGCTTCAGCATTTCGTTCCATTGATGGCGGTAAAACATGGGACGATATATCCAACACACATGGCGATTATCATAATCTCTGGATCAATCCTACCAATTCTAATAACATGATCATTTCTGATGATGGTGGTTCGGCTATTACATTTAATAAAGGAAAGACATGGAGCAGCCAGAACAATCAGCCTACAGCGCAATTCTATCGTATCAATGTTGACAACCAGTTTCCATATAATATTTATGGCGGACAGCAGGACAATAGTTCTGTAAAAATTGCAAGCCGTGAACCCGGTGGTGGTGGCATTGGAACGTCAAGCTGGACATATTCTGCTGGTGGTGAAAGTGCTTTTCTTGCTTTTAATCCTGATGATCCGCAATTTGTTTTAGGAGGAAGTTACCAAGGCACCATTGAAGTATTAAATACAAAAGCAAAAGCCGGTACAAATATTATGGCTGCACCCATTCAATATTTAACTATGGATGCAAAGGATATGAAATACCGCTACAATTGGAATGCTCCAATTATCTGGAGCAAACATGAGCCCAATGTTTTTTATCATGGTTCACAATATTTATTGCGTACAACGGATATGGGTAAAACATGGAAAGAAGCCTCACCTGATTTAACAAGAAATGAAAAAGAAAAACAAGGCAAGCCGGGAATACCTTATACCAATGAAGCTGTAGGTGCAGAAAATTATGGAACACTTGCTTATGTTCTTGAATCGCCTTTTGAAAAAGGGGTAATCTATACCGGCAGTGACGATGGTTATGTTTACATCACAAAAGATAATGGTGCACACTGGCAAAATGTAACACCTGCAGGTTTACAGGAATGCCTGATCAACGCTATAGAAATTTCTCCATTTGATAAAGCCACAGCTTATATTGCTACTACAAGATATAAGTTTAACGATCATACACCCGGTTTGTATAAAACAACAGACTATGGCAAGACATGGATAAATATCAGCAATGGAATCCCGAAAGGAGCATTTACACGAGTTGTTCGGGAAGATGATAAAAGAAAAGATTTATTGTTTGCAGGAACAGAAACCGGTATATATATATCATGGAACGGTGGAAAAAACTGGGAGCCATTTCAGTTGAATATGCCGGTGGCTCCAATAACTGATTTGCGAATTCACCAGGGAAATTTAATTGCATCCACATCGGGCAGATCGTTCTGGATATTGGATGATTTAAGTTTGATTCGGCAATATAAAAAAAATATTTCATTTTCAATTTTTAATCCTTCGCCTGCATATCTGATAAATGGATCTAGTGAATTGGATAAGACCGATGCAGATTTTAACGGTTTGCATACTTCACGTGGTGTAAATCCATCAACAGGTGTGATAATTTATTACCAGCTTCCTGAATCAAAAGCTACGGATCAATTGACTATGGAAATTAAAGATGCAGCAGGAAATATTGTAAACACCTTCAGTTCAAAAAAAGATAGTACCTATAAAAAATATGATGGAGGACCGCCAGCTGAACCTGTATTATCAAAAGAAAAAGGTCTGAACCGTTTTGTTTGGAACATGCGTTATTCAACCATGCCCGGTGTACCGGATGTTTATATTGAGAGCAGCTATACTGGTCATAAAGCTATTCCCGGTAAATACACCGTTATATTAATGATGGGTGAGAAAAAACTTTCAACTGAAGCAGAAATACTGGTGAATCCATTATATCCAACCGATGCTGCTACTTATAAAGAATATGATAACATCATGAGCGGAATGGAAAAGGAACTTACTACGATGCATAAAATGGTAAATAACCTGAATGCAAAAAGGGAGCAGTTGGAATCATTACTTGCATCGTTGACTGAAGATAAATATGCAGTTTTAAAAACTGAAGGCACTGCATTGGTAAAAAAAATGAAAGCATGGGATGAGGACATGATACAGCGTAAAACTAAAGTGTATGATGATGCGGATAATTTTCCAGCGAAGTTTACAGCTAACTATTTATTTCTTATCAATCAAACTGAAAGCGATATAGCCAATGTGAACCAACCATCACTTGACAGAATGAAAGAACTAAATGATGAATGGGTAACACTTAAAAGCAGGGGAGTGGAAATGCATGATAAAAATATTCCTGCATTAAATAAAAAATTATGGGATGCAGGAGTAGGGGCTGTTTGGAAGTAGTAAATAAATATTGTCAGTATTAAATATTTTTAATAACCCTATTCATAGTATATATTTAAAGTAAAATTCTTTCAATCAAATAGTTTTTTATGAAATCATCACACATTATAAGTCTTTTCCTTGTTGCATGCTCTATTTGGATGTTCACTCTGGCCTCCTGTAAAAAACTAGATAAATCAATATCACCGCAATCTGGAGAGGACAATGTTGCGGCTAAGAGTGTTCCGGGTGAGTTGAATATTAATATCAATGCAACAGGCATCTGCGATTATACATTCAATGAAGCGGCAGTAACAACAGCTGGATATACAAAAATATTTGAAGATGATTTTAATACAGATCTAAGTAAATGGAATATATGGACCGGTGGAGCTTTTAATAATGAATTACAATTTTACCAGGCAGGCAATATGCAATTAGTCAGCGGCAATCTAGTTATCACAGCAAAAAAAGAAACAGTAACAGGTGCTACCACTCCATTTAATGCAACGCCAAAAACTTTTAGTTATTCTTCAGGCCGGGTAGAATGTAAAACTAACATATCAGCATCATCGGCAACGCCTAAAGTTCGTATCGTAGCCCGAATAAAACTTCCATCAGGTTATGGCATGTGGCCTGCCTATTGGAGTTATGGTGATCCATGGCCTACGCAGGGAGAAATTGATTTTATCGAAGCAAAAGGGCAAGAGCCTTTTAAATATCAAACGAATTATTTTTATGGCAGAGCCACTAATAGAAATCTTGTAAAAAATCAGGTCGGATTTATTACTTCTACTGTTAGTCTTACCGATTGTTATCATGTATATGAAATGATCTGGTCACAAAATAGTCTGACATCAATCTTTGATGGTAATGTAATTGAAACCAAAACTGGAAGTTATGTCCCAAATCTCTTTGGTAAAACAGAACGGGTAGTGCTGAACCTTGCAGTAGGTGGAAATTTTTTTACGAATTTCGATCCTTTACAAATTGTAACGGGCACTATGTATGTGGATTATGTAAAAGTGTTTAAATCTAACTAAAAATAATTTCTTTGAATTGGTAATTCTTATAAAAAAAAACTACGATTTGGTTAAAGTGAAATTATATTTTTTAATAACCTTCCTTGGTTTACCTGTACTTGATAGTACAGGATTTAATTGTGGCGCAGTAAGTATAAGTCGCTTTTTCACTTCCTGCTCAAGGTGTGAATTTTCTGGAGAAGGGTAAATATTGTTGATGGTAACCTGCCCTTCGGGACCAATCTCATAGTCAACCAATACATAATAAGTCCCACTCTTAATTTTTTTAGAACTCAATACTTCTTCTTTAAAAGTGACTATCATCGAATCCATAAATTCTTTCCAAATTTTATTATTGTCTTTCGTAACAGCGTTATTATCCTTTACTTCAATTGCAGTGGTTATTGCAGCATTGTTTTGCCCCGTTATTTTATTTATCAAAGAATCTTTAGCAGCACCAGTCAAATTCATTTTTTGAGGCTCAACCGGTTTTTTCTTACTGGTATCAATTTTTGAATTCAGATCATCCGTTTTTTTGACTAACGTTCCCGTATCAGATTTCAATTTTCCACTATAGAGCAAATCTTTCAATGATTGTGCATTTGCACTAACAGTAGATATTAATACTAAAAACAAAATTCTATTTTTCATATTTCAATCATTTAATAATAAAATAAAAATAAGGGAAACCAGATTTACGTTTAAACACATCAGGCATAGGCTAACTGAAAGTCCAAATTTTAATTCTTACTAATCCGGTAAAGGTTTCCGGAATCAGTAACAGCGTAAAGCATACCATGATTATAAGCTACATCACGAAATCGTTCTTTTTTATCGGCCAATAATCTTTCTTCGCCTACCACTTTGTTTTTTACAATTACCAACCGTGCAATATGAGAACCACTGAGTCCACCTATGAACAGGTTGTTTTTCCATTCGGGAATTGCATTGCCTTTATAAAAAACCATACCACCTGGCGAAATTGTTGGATCCCAGTAATACACCGGTTGTTCTAAACCTTCTTTCTGTTGAATAGCATCTCCGACTGCTGGTCCAGCATATTCTATACCATAGGTAATAACTGGCCAACCATAATTTTTTCCTGATTTGATAATATTAAGTTCATCACCACCTCGTGGACCAAATTCAGCTTCCCATAAATCACCAGTAGCTGGATTTATATCCAGGCTTTGTGCATTACGTATGCCATATGCATATATTTCTGGCATAGCATCCTTCTTATTTATAAAGGGATTGCCCGGTGCCGGTTTTCCATCTTTAGTTATTTTAAAAATTTTTCCTAATCCTGATTGTAGTAATTGTGCCTGTGCCCTGCCTTCAAGAATTGATCTTTCGCCTGTACTTACAAAGAGGTTTCCGTCTTTATCAAAAACTAATCGTGAACCAAAATGTAACGAACTGTTTAATGCAGGAGTAGCACGAAAAATCACAAGGGGGTTATCAATTTTTGATGCTACTTCATTCAACTGTCCTTTTGCTACAGCCATTAGATTACCAGATCCATTTTTTTCTGAAAAAGACCAATAGATGATTTTGTTTTTTGCAAATTCAGGATCCAGGGCTACATCCAACATCCCACCTTGTCCACCTGCATCGACAGTTGGGAAACCAATAATCTTTTTTACGAGGGTACCATTGGCATCATGTATTTGCATGTATCCCGTTTTTAAAGTAATTAGTAACCGTCCATCGGGAAGGGGTATAACTGCCCATGGGTTTGATAATTTTTCAGCAATTTTTTCCACTTTATAAGGCGTTACTGTTTTTACACCTCCAATTCTTGTTTGTCCTTTGAATGCAGGTTTATAATTTGAATTGGCTTTTTTAGTTTCTACCGGGGGAAGTTTTGTAGTATCCTCATAGGTAATATTGCCAGATGATGTGTTATTGTTAGCACAACCTGATGTATAACTTAAAATCAGAATGGCAGATAAACTAAAAAAATGTTTTGCTTGCATGAATTGTATTTTATTAGATGAGTTGTAAAAATAAACAACTGAAGGATATATTCCTTCCTTGTTTTCGATAAAAAAAACAAAAATATTGTAAAGTCCTCCGGCTCTGTTCCAAACTGGCAGCAGTTCAACTTTTTATTAAGACTGTTAATTGTGTAAGTTATTTCAGGATAAGTATAAAACCTGCTGTGCTATGAAGCCTTAATTTTACAAAGCCCTGACACACAGAATTTTTATTTAAATCCTGTAATAAAAATATTCATCTGCTACGATAAATCATTACTGGCATTATTTTTTTTGCAATGGATTTAAACACTGGTAATATAAATAAGTTAAAAAAATGAAATTCTTATCTATTGTATTGATCACATTTATAAGTATGCATTGCAGCCCTAAACTTTCGCCGGATACTACCTGGGGCAACCAGAGGTGGGTAGTAGTGGAAATGAAAGGGGTACCGGTACAGCAAAGCGAAAGCCGCCGCGATGCTTTTCTGAATTTTGAGGTGGCTGAAAAAAGGTTCAGCGGCAATGGTGGCTGCAATCAAATCAACGGAAACTATACTATTGATAATAAAGAAATTCACTTCGGTGAAGTAATGAGCACAAAAATGAGCTGTAGTGATATTAATTTTGAAACTGTTTTTCTTTCCACGCTGAGCGGCATTAACCGTTATGAAGTGCGGGGAAATCAATTACTTTTAAAAAGAAACCGGGAAATAATGCTGGTACTGAGACCAAAATAAATATCTTCATAAACTCAAACAATTTTTATGACAGAAGATAAAACAGTCGTTCTTTATACTTTTAATGATATGCTGGAAGCTACATTGGCACAGGATAAACTGAATGAAAATGGAATAGAATCTTTTTTACAAAATGAAAATGTAATGGGACTGGATCCTGTTGGTGGAGTTGAGTTGAGAATATTTGAAAAAGATATAGAAGCTGCTAAAAAAATTATTACAGAACAGTAGAGATTTTTTTTCCTTCGGGAGTTTTCAAATTTTTTCTATAAACCGAAGCTATTATTTTACTCATGCTCATACAGATTCAGCTTGTTGGAAAGTTGCACTATCTGTTGCTGCATATTATTGATACGTTGCAATAAATAAGTTATTGTTTCTATACCTTCCAGGTTAATATCCATTTCATATAACCGTATTAACTTTTCTAACCGTGGCAACTGGCTTACAGGAATACATATTGTTTCCTCGATGCGGTTAATTTCTACAAGGCCCGAGTCTTTTAATGAATAAATAAAAGATTGCTCAATATTGTGGTGAATGCAAAATTCATGAACCGGTATCATTGCTTCTGTTTGCATATAAATAGTTTAATTGAGTTTTGATAATTGTTCAAAAAGTTCTTTTTGTTGTGCAGTTAGTTTGGCAGGTAGTTTTATTTCATAGGTAACATAGAGGTCACCGCTTTCACCTTCTTTTTTATACAATGGAACACCTTTTCCCTTCACCCTTATCCGGGTACCATTCTGAGTTTCCGGATTTACTTTCAATTTTATTTTTCCACTAAGTGTTTCTATTGTTGTTTCTCCACCTAAAAGCGCCGTATATAGATCAATGGTAGTGGTAGTAAATAAATCATTGCCCGAACGTTTAAATACCGGATGGTTATAAATGGAAAATGTAATGAACAAATCACCCGCTGGTCCACCATTCACACCCGGTGCACCATACCCTTTTAATTTAATCACCTGCCCGTTTTCTACTCCCGCAGGAATCGTTATACGGATATTTTTACCATTAACGGTAAGTGTTTGCTGATGTGTTACCATTATATCAGGCAGGCTGAGTTTGAGTTCCGCATTGTAATCCTGTCCTCTGAATTTTGTTTGACGGCTGCGTCCCGACGATCCAAACATAGATTCGAAAAAACTGGAAAAATCAGAATCCGGATCGCCTGAAAAAAACTGATCTCCTGTATTTTGTGATTGACGCTGAGATTTTTTTTGCTGTTCAAACTGTTCGGCATGTTCCCAGTCTTTTCCATACTGATCGTATTTTTTTCTTTTTTCCGGATCGCTTAATACTTCGTTGGCTTCATTGATCTGCTGAAATTTTTTATGTGCTTCCTTTTCTCCGGGATTCAAATCCGGGTGAAACTTTCTTGCCAGTTTGCGGTAAACTTTTTTTATTTCCTCTGCAGAAACATTTTTATCAACACCCAAAATTTTATAATAATCAATAAATTCCATGAAGTTATATTTTTATCACAGCATGAATTTACTTCATGTTGTCTTCAGTTGCCGCATCACCTTCTTCATCTTTTGATTTGTGGTAATCTTCATTAAGTTGTTTTTCAAAATTTTTTTCGTCTTTTTGATTGCGCCGTACTAAAAAAACGATCAGCACGATAACTGCAATACCAAAAAGAATCAAAAATGGCCAGTTCATATATTAAAGTTTGCAATAAAGTTAAACTGATTACCGGACATTGCATGTTAAGTTTCGATGTTGGCAACGATAGACTAACTTCATGTTTTCATAAAAACAATGCAGGCATTTTATCAACTTAATATACAGGAAGTCTTTGATCAACTAAACACATCTGCTTCAGGATTGAAAAACGAAGCTGCGCTGGCACTTTTCAAAAAATATGGAGCCAACGCTTTACAGGAAGTTAAACAAAAAAGCAAACTAACGATTCTTCTTTCACAGTTTACCGATGTAATGATTATTATCTTGGTTATTGCAGCAGTTATTTCATTTGTCGTTGGCGAGCATACAGATGCATTTGTGATTCTTGCCATCATTATTGGAAATGCGTGGATGGGATATTACCAGGAGTATAATGCTGAAAAATCGGTGCGGATGCTAAAAAAAATGTCAGCACAATTTGCGTTAGTTGTTCGTAATAATAATCCTGCTAAAATTGAAGCTGAGCAACTGGTACCTGGTGATATTATTTTATTGGAAGCAGGCGATATTGTTCCTGCTGATGCAAGATTAATTGAAGTACATTCTTTTAAAACCGATGAAGCATCGCTTACAGGAGAGAGCCATTCGGTTGAAAAGAAAACGGATGCTATCAATGAACAAAACCTTGTTTCAGGAGATCAGCTTAATATAATCTTCAAAGGAACTATTGTAAGTAATGGTTCTGCCAAAGCAGTGGTAACAACTACCGGCATGAAAACTGA
>JANPEU010000247.1:0-3910 GCA_031423175.1 Bacteroidota bacterium | reverse complement strand
ACTGCAACTGCACAATGCACTGTTTCAAATATTGTTATTCAGAGTGTGAGAGTTATCAGCTCCACTCCTACTAACTGTACAATCAAGTATGATATAACATTTAATATTGCAAATAACAACGGAAACAAATTAATTTTTATTCATTCCTGGTTGCAAAATGATTATCCTAATTATTTTCAATGCGTGAACGGACAGACTACACAGAATGGATCCATCGCGGCACCAGTAGCAGCGGACCTTATCAATGCATTTGAAAATATCGGGATAGATAATACGGGAGCTGTTCCGACCATACTTGCCACCTATCCTCCTGATGCTTCTGTTCCAATGTCGACAGTTGATTCAATTAATAAAATTGTGCTACCTGATGGTTCGGCAAACTTTACACTTTATGGTGTATTGGCAACTGCCCCTGTTCCATGTGGTACGCCGATAGTTATAGTTGCAGATTTATGGTCGAGCCAGTCCAGCAGCGGACAGCGGGCACATTGTGTTAATTGCGGTATCAGGTACTCTTCCGATTATATCAGTGTCGTTGGTTTGGTTAATTGTGGTACCCTGATGTATAGAGGTATAATAACAAACAGAACAGGTATAACACTTGACGGATACTACAGAATATTTGCAGATGTAAATGGCGATGGATATTTTACTCCAACTACTGATACACTCCTGCAAACTAATACAGCTTATACCGTTGCGCCATTTGGTACAACGACTATAAGTGGCCCGGTACCGAGAGCAAATATTAATCAGAATATATTTGTTGTGTTTACGCAAACTACCGGTTCTGCATCCGGTGCATCGAGAGTCATTGTGTTTACAAGTACACAATGTGCACCCTTACCGGTAACATTTAAATCTTTCAATGCAACCCGTACCAGCAAAACAAATGTGTTGGTAAAATGGGAAACAGTAACTGAAACAAATAATAACAGCTTCTCCGTACAAAGAAATATGGGAAGTAATACATGGGAAACAGTTACTGTTATTAATTCGCTTGCACAGGCTGGCAACAGCAATTCAGTACTTGTCTATACATTTAATGATTTGAATTCAAACAGGGGCATTACACAATACCGGATTAAACAAATAGATCTTGATGCAAAAGAAAAGTATAGTGAAATAAGGGCAGTACGCGGTGATGCACAAAGCGGAAAAATTATAGTGTACCCGAACCCAAGCAATACTGGCCAGGTGAATATTGTATTTGAGAATAAAGAAGGTACCCATGATATTAGCTTAACTGATATGAGCGGACGCATCGTGAAGCAATGGACTGGAGTAAATACAAACACAATCCGGATAGAAAACCTGGTAACCGGCATTTATACATTAAGAGTTATAATGAAAGAAACAGGAAGTCAATCAATGGAAAAGATTGTCATTACTAAGTTTTAAGCATATTCTTAATCATCATATATGAATTTAGTGAAAAGCTCCTGAAAAGGAGCTTTTTTTTATACGTTTAAGCAATACAACAAACTATATGAATGTTACAACTTAATAACAAGGTTGTATAACACCCGCATACCTTATTCAGCGCATCTTTGTCCTGTAACAAATCCGTTACACTTTTAAACCTTAAAAAAATAATAATGAAAAAAATTAATGTCTTTATTTGTGTTGCAATGCTTGGCTTTATCATGATGTCCTGTAAAAAAGACAACACAAATTCCGCCCCGTCGCCTTTTGAAATCAGAATGACAGATGCACCTGGACCCTACACTAAAGTGAATATAGATTTGCAGGGTGTGGAAATAACAGGTAGCAACGGAGTAACTGTAGTGACAAATGTTCATACAGGTATTTACAACCTGCTCGATTTTTCTAATGGAAAAGATACATTAATTGCAGCAGGAACCTTGGTAGATGCAAATGTGCAGCAGATACGCCTTATACTCGGGCCAAACAATACAGTGGTGGTTGGTAATACAACTTACCCTTTAAGTACCCCCAGTGCTGATCAATCTGGCTTAAAACTCCAGGTGCATCAAACATTGCAGGCTGGTATTTTATACAGCGTATTGCTTGATTTTGATGCAAACAAATCAATTGTTGAAACAGGTAATGGTACTTATAAATTAAAACCTGTAATCAGAACGATTGAAGCTGCCATCAGCGGAGCTATCAGGGGAAACATTTTACCACTGACAACGATAGCATTTGTAACCGCTACATCTGCTTCAAACGAAACATACAGTTCCAATGTAAATGCAACTGGTGATTTTTTGTTGATGGGTATTCCGGCAGGAATTTATTCAGTAACGGTAACTCCGCTATTGCCTTTATTACCGGTTACACGTACTAATATTTCTGTTACAACGGGTGCTACTGTAAATATCGGAACCATCACCCTCTAATTTTTTAAACTTATAAATACCAGTAAACACTCCGTTCGATAAAAAGGCGGGGTGTTTTTTTTAATAGAATTAAAAAATACGATTTGTACAAATAAAAATATGAGAATGGGTATCAATTTTTCAAAAATAAAATCATTTATCATGAATCGTTTGCTTTCAACAAGTGAAATAATACAGAAAACCATTCTACTTATATCAAAAATTGAGTCCCGCTACCCTGAACTTTATAAATTTCTGGATGAAACCCCTTTATTAGTTTCCTCTATGCATGACACTCAAATTCATAGGGCTGATTTTGCTAAATACTTTGAAACGCTGAAAGCCCAGATGAAATTTCAAGACAAAACTCATATTAAAATAAAGCAGGCCAATTGAATCTATGAATCCTATAAGATTTAATTGAAACCATGTAATAGTTGAATATTACATACGTCTGACCTTTATACTCTTAAAATTATTCCGTTTATGAAAGCTTTATTATTTGCAGCAGGATTAATATCTTTTGTGCTGTACCGATCCGAAAAAATGGATCTCAACCTTAACGGAACCTGGGAAGGACGTTATAGATCCATTGAGAAAATGTTTGAAATGAAAATTGTTTTTGGACAAAACAATAGTATCGAATTGTATGGTAATGACTTAAAAATAAATGGAAAATCAACCGGTACCTATACCCTTTCAAAAAATAATGAAATAGAAATTATAGCTAAGCCGGTAACCGGAGATGCGATTGCATTTGTTATGAATGGACGGTTAAGCCCGAAAAAAAATTTTGTAAATGGCGACTGGCAATCGGGTAATAATTTATCCGGCAGTTTTTATCTTGTAAAAGCTGGTTTAGATTAGTTTAATGAAGAGGATTTAATTATTCTCAATTCAAGGTAAACCCGGGTGAAACCCAGGTTTTTTTTATGAAGTTTACTGGCTTGAATAAAAAAGTACTTAATACATTTCTGCACCAGTTTCCTAAAGAGAATAGGTATAACAGGTACATCTTTTTTTTGCATACGAAAGATGTAACTAATAGATGCAGTTCTGTAACAACAAAAGGTGGAAAAAAGTCAGTTTTGTATATTAATATTTTATCATTCGAAAAACAAAATCTTATTATGAAACAAATATTTATATTCCTAACCAGTTTATTAACTGTGTTATCAGTTACTGCAAATCCATACATATATGATGATGAAGTAACAATTAGTGTAAGCGGAAATAAAAATCTCCAGATATCCATAGATGGAAGAGATTTTAATACCGGCAGCGGCACGATGGCGGGCAATAAAACAACCATTGCCATCAATAATCTTGCAATGGGGCAACATACATTACAAGTTACACGTACAGATATAAATACCTTAAAATCCTCTACTATTACAACAACCTTTAATCTCAGAAACAATTATGAAATGCTGATAAATGTAAATAGCAACGGAAGTTTGGAACTAATTGAAAATTTAAACCCGGAAATTTCTGAGAACCAGCTTCCTGTTAATGCTACTGAATTTAATAATTTATTGAGGAATGTAAAAGCTCAGCGTTCTGCCAGC
>JANPEU010000246.1:0-18727 GCA_031423175.1 Bacteroidota bacterium | reverse complement strand
AAAAGATAAATATGATGTGAAGCTAACCGGATCGAGTGTTACTTTTTTAGAGGGAAGCCGGTTTATAATAAATGGATTAAAAGAAAGTGTGCTATGGGCCTTTTTATTAATCGCAATCTGTATGCTTTATCTTTTTAAATCAGCAAGGATTTTAGTTTGCTCATTAATCCCGAATCTGATTCCTTTAATTATTACTGCAGGTGTAATGGGTTGGTTTGGTATTCATATTAAACCATCAACTGTTTTAGTATTTAGTGTAGCACTAGGTATTGCAATAGATGTTACCATCCGTTTTCTTATTAATTATAAACAGGAGCTGCCACATCATAATTATAATATGAAGCAAACGGTAATTGAAACTATTCACCATACCGGCATAAGTATTATATACACATCCATGGTCTTAATTGCAGGGTTTATTATATTCTGTTTCAGTGGATTTGGCGGAACAAAAGCATTGGGATGGCTTACCTCCCTTACCCTTATTACAGCAACAGTTACTAACCTTGTTTTATTACCGGCATTATTAATTTCAATTGCACGTGTCAAAAAATGAACAGATTCCCTATTTTCGTGCAGCAAAGGGGGAAAACTAGCTGTCTGTATTATTATACTTCAGCGAGCATATTGACTGATAAAGACAGGATCTGGGTTTAAGGCTATTTACCATTACAAAATTTTTGAACTTTAATTATTTGCTTCTGTTGTTACACAACAATTTGAAGCAGTTAATGCTTTTTGGATATTTTATTTTAAATTTAAATAACACACACATGAGAAAACTCTGCTTACTGCTATTGGCATTTGTGTGCTTTGCTGGTTATGCAAATGCACAACGTGTGGTTACTGGAAAGGTAACCGATGAGAAAAGTAATCCTGTTGGGAATGCTTCTGTATTTATAAAAGGTACAAACACAGGTACCGTAACAAAAGATGATGGTACGTATTCATTATCTGTTCCAGCTAATGGAAAAGCTCTCATTGCTTCCTCGGTTGACATGAAAACTGAAGAGAAAACAATTGGAACTCTATCGGTACTTAATTTTTTACTAAAACCGGAAGATAATGTTCTTTCTGAAGTAGTAGTAACGGGTACTGGTGTTGCTACAAGCAAAAAGAGATTGGCAATATCTGTAGAGTCTATTACAGCGGATAAACTACCAGCAGTCCCCACAATAGATCAGGCATTGGTAGGAAAGATTGCCGGATCCCAAATTAGTAGTACGAACGGCTCACCAGGAAGACCCATGAATATTTTGCTTCGTGGCATCAATACGATTAACAGAGGAACATCACCTATGATTTTGCTGGATGGTCTTGAAGTAAGGGCAACAGATTTGAATTCTCTTGATCTGAATGGCATTGAAAGAATTGAAGTAGTGCAAGGTGCCGCAGCTGCTACAATTTATGGAGCACAAGGTGCAAATGGGGTTATTCAACTGTTTTCGAAAAAAGGAAAACCGGGTAAAATACGTATTGACATTTCATCTAATATTTCTATAAACGATATGCTGAATGAAGGGAATGTTCATAAAGCACAAAAGCATCCATTTACAACTAATGCTAATGGTGAAGTAATTGGGTCTTCCGGAAATCTTATTACACTTGACCCAACTATCAGTGTATTCAGAGAAAATGTTCAGGTTAACTTAGTTGACCCAAACACTTTTACAAATAAAGCTTATGATAAAAACCTACAGTATTATGATCATTATAAAATGTTTTTTCAAACATCATATATCAAAAACAATTCAATAACAATTTCAGGAGCTAAAGATAAAATGGATTTTAGTTTTTCTGTATCTGATAGCAGGCAAAACAGCACTTTTAGAGGAAACGGAAATTATTCCCGGTCAAATTTATTATCAAATATTGGTATTGAGCTTGCAAAAAATTTAAAATTCAGAACTACTACACAGTTAGTTTATACAAAAAACACTTTGAATGATGCTACCGGCAGAGGTATTATTTTCGCATTAAATAATTCCAGGCCTTTTGCTAACTACGATTATCAGATGCCAAATGGCGACTATGGATATTATTTTGGCGATGCTACAGGTGTAAATGGCTACAACCCTAATTACAGAACGCAATATTCAAGTAATCTCGATAACAAAATAGATGTAGTTCAAAATTTTAATTTAAATTATAAGCCAGTACGTTTTCTTGAATTAGATGTAAAATACGGTTTGAATTTTCAGACCCAGGATGTAAAATACGACACCAAACCTCAAGATGACAATGCCAGCGCAAAGTTTTGGACCACACGTTGGTGGACGGGATTCTATGCACCAACACCATCTGTAGGTACATCCGGTTCAATAGATGATTTCAGGTATAAAACATTTTTCCAAAACCTAATTGGTACGGCTACTATTAATTTTGATTTCGAAAGAGATTTTCATTTAAAAATTCCGATTAGAACGACAACACTTGCAGCTTATGATTATCGTAAGAATGTTTTTCAGCAATATATAACATGGGGGGCTGATGCGCCGTTTTACACACCCTATACTGCCAATCAAATGGTTACTTATCGTATTCAATCTGATTATAAAGAACCTTTTGTTACCTATGGCTATTTACTTAATCAGAAGTTTGAATATGGAGAAATTGCAGGTATATCGGGTGGTATAAGAAGTGACTTCTCATCTGCATTTGGCCGTGGTTCCAAACCTTTTACTTTCCATAGAGGGGATGGATATTTCCGGCCTTCGTCAATGAATTTTTGGAAAAATAGCAGGTTTGGATCCTTTCTTCCTGAGTTAAAAATCAGGGCTGCTTATGGAAAAGCAGGAATTCAGCCAAGAGCATTTGACAGATATCTTGTTTTAAATACGGCTAATTTAGGATCCAATGTTGCATTTACATTTCCTACCAACAATCCAAATCCAGATTTAAGTGTTGAGATTTCAAAAGAATATGAAATTGGTACCGATATGAATTTTAGGGGATTAAGAGGGGCTTGGTTTAATTCAATAAATTTTTCATTTACCTATTGGGATCGCAGTACAGATAACGCAATTTATAATGTAGATGCTGCACCAAGTACAGGAACGGGTACCGTAAGAGATAATGCTTTTGGTTTAGCTTCTAACGGAATTCAAGCTTCTTTAAACATCAATGTTTTGAAAAGCAAAAATCTTAACTGGAACCTTACCACTAATTACAGCAAACAAAGTTCAAAAATAACATCCGTAAAAGGCGGTACAGAAATAGTAGTAATATCAAATGCAGGTAGCAGTAACTATGTATTAAGAGCCGGTGAAAAAATTGGTCAGTTATTTGGAAATTTATTATTGCATAGTGTAGATCAGTTGGATCCTAAAGGAAATCCATATATTCCAAAGGCTTCACAAAATAATTATACGTTGGCAAGTAATGGATGGGTGGTTGATAAAGTAACAAAACAACCTTTTGTATCGCCCCTTAAAGAAAGCTTTGGTGATCCCAACCCTAAATTCAATATGTCGTTTATAAATGATATAAGTTTTAAAGGAAATCTAAGCGTTTCCATGCAATGGGATTGGATACAAGGCAGCCATCTTTATAACCAAACCAAACAATGGATGTACCGGGATGGTATCAATGGTGATTATGCAATACCCTTAACTATTGATGGTGTTACGCAAGCTTATACTGCGTTTTACCGCGGTGTATATGCCCAGGTTCAGGCAAATGGTACAAAGAATTATTTTTATGAGGATGCTTCCTTTGTCAGACTCCGTCAGCTTACAGTTTCCTATGATCTTGCAAAAATTATCAACAGCCCGGCTATTCAGAAACTGCAATTTGTTTTAGGTGTCCGTAATTTTTTAACCTTTACCAAATACACTGGTTATGATCCTGAAGTAAGTTCCGGATCAAGTAACTCCGCGTTTGATCGCGGTGTAGATCATAATACAGTTCCAAATTTACGGTCATTTCAAATTGGCTTAAACGTAGGTTTCTAACTCTAAAAAATAATCAAATGAAAAAAATTAAAATAATAATTTTTGCAGTAGTAATCGTAAGTAGCATTATCTCCTGCAAAAAACAATTGGATGTAAAAAATCCAAATCAACCAACTCCGGAAAGTGCTACTACGGAGGCTGGCATTATTGCCCTTGCACAGGGTGGGGTTTACAGAAATGGTTTTGTAAATCTGAAATATTCAGATGGAGTATATGGTTTCTTCTGGTCGGGTGCTATGGGTTTTCATGAAATGATGGGTGATGCTATACAAGTGGAAGCAGCAAATGCATTCATTAATCAGATTGGATGCCCCGATAAAGTAATACTTGACCCTCCCGCATTAACCGTAGTATTAAATCCTAATTCGCCAAAAACACAATACGCTTTAATTCGCCAGGTTATTAATTTCAATAGTAATCAGGGACAAAACACACTTTTTTATGAGTGGGCTTATATGTACTCAATGATTAATGCTTGTAATGCCATTTTGGATCTTGCTGATAAAGCAGTATTTGCTGTAGAACCCGCCACCAAAAAAGCTACAATTCAAGCTTGGGCCAACTGGTGGAAAGGATTTGCGTATTCTAGAATCGGTTCTATTTATTATGCAGGAATTATAAACAATGTTTCTGCCAGTACGAACAGCAATTATGTTACCAAAGAAGCAATTATTACAGAGTCGAACAGAGTGTTGGATCTTGCAACTGCTGCATTAAATGCAGCAACCAATACAGTTGCTTATAACGATATTTTAGGAAAATTAATTCCAAGTTTTAATCAAGTAGGCAAAGGAGGCGTTCTTACAACAGATATGTGGAAAAGAAATATCAACACATTAAAGGCAAGAAATATTTTAGTAAATACTCCAGCAGCAACAATGACCCCGGCACAATGGGCTTCAATACTTACATTAACCAATAATGGAGTACTGGCTACTGATAAAGTATTTACAGGCAGATCAAACACTGCAGGAGATTTTTTATCCCCCACTTCAGGCACAGTTGCTTCCAAAGTTCAAAATGTTTTGGCTGGTGGCAATACTTATAAATTAAGTGAACGCTTTGTACAAGAATTTAAAGCCGGTGATAAACGCTTTACAAATAATATTGCACAAACAGTAACATGGATTGGCAATGGTGACCGGGGACAAGCATTTAATACACGTTACAGATTAATAAATAAAGGAACCGGTCTGGTAGGTGTAAAAGTTTATACCAATACAGATCCCGGTGCCGAAGAAACTTATCTCGCAAGCAGTTATGAAGAAAATGATTTGATGAAAGCCGAAGCACTTATTAATACAGGTAGTATTGATGCAGGATTAGCCTTAGTTGACGCAGTCCGCAATTCTCAGGGTGCTGGTTTAGCAGCAGTAACTGCTACAGGCCTCACACTTCCTCAGGCAAAAGAAGAATTGAGAAGAGAAAGAAGAGTTGCTTTACCATTTATTGGTTTATCATTTTATGATGCCCGTCGTTATGGAATTATTAATCCGCTTAGTGCTGGTGGTGGAAGAACAGGTGCTGTTGTTATTACCGGCACTGGCGTAGTAAATACAAATGCAACTATTGAATATAATTTCCTGGACTATTGGGATGTACCAGACAATGAGTTGGTTTATAATCAACCTGCGGCTGGCAGTGCTCCTGTAAAAAATCCAAAATAAATTTTTTGGGGTTAATACAAAGTTCATTTTTCAACTTATACTAACAGCTTCTAAAAACTCCGGCTCATCACCGGAGTTTTTTTTATAAAATAAACTAAATCAGGAAGTTTAATAAATACATTTGACGGCAACCAATGCCGCATACATCATAAGCAAACTGTCTCTCAATTTTAGAAAACAATAAAATCAACTTTCACCTACCAATGATAAAAAAACAGTTTTTTGTATCTCTAAATTTGTTATTTTAGAACGCTTTTTTAATAAACTTGTAAAACGCTATATAAATTTAATTTCTGTTACACAACGCTTGATTTAATTTATCCGTTTCAATTATTAATAAGTAATTATCTGAAATAGATAAAATTTCTTAAATATTTTTTTAAACTAAAACTAAACATGTACATGAAAAAATTGCAATTACTGCTATTTGCGTTTATGTTTTTTGCCTCTCAGGCAATTGCGCAACGTGTAGTTACAGGAAAAGTGACGGATGCAAAAAACAACCCCATTGAAAATGCTTCAGTAATTGTTACTGGAACAAGTTCTGGAACAGTTACCAAGTCTGATGGTACTTATTCAATTACTGTTCCGGCTAATGCCAAATCAATTACCATTTCTTATATTGATATGGTATCACAAACTATATCAATTGGAGACAAGTCTTTAATTAATGCAGCTCTTGTCCTTGAAGACAAATCATTACAGGAAATAGTTGTGGTAGGCTATCAAACTGTAAGAAAAAAAGATGTAGCTGCAGCAATTACTAAAATTAAAGCGGTTGATATTGACAACCTGCCAGTAGCAAATTTCGCAAGTGCTTTGCAAGGTAGAGCGGCGGGAGTTGCAATTTCTTCAGCCAATGGTGTTCCAGGTGGCTCATTAAGTGTAGTGATTCGTGGTGTTGGCTCAATCTCTGCTGGTACCACACCATTATACGTAGTTGATGGAGTTCAATTAAATACTGGTGTCGGATCAATTAACACTCAAAACAATCCTTTAAATTTTTTAAACACAAATGATATCGAATCAATTGAAATATTAAAAGATGCAGCCGCTGCTTCAATTTATGGAGCAAGAGCAGCAAATGGAGTTGTATTGGTAACAACTAAAAAAGGGAAAACCGGGAAGCCCAAATTCAACTTTAATATTTATACAGGTCAATCATCTGCTTTAAGACAAGTTGATGTGTTAACTACACAACAATGGTTTCAACTGAGACAAGAAGCACTTATTAATGCTGGCAATTCGCCGGCAGCTGCATTTACCACAGCACTTACTAACTTAGGACTTGCGACAACTACAACACAAGGAAAAGTTGATAGTTTGCCAACATATAATTGGCAGGATGAAGTTTTTGGAAAAGGAACAATTTTTAATGTTGAAGCTTCTATTTCGGGCGGGGCACAAAATGTGAACTATTTATTATCAGCCTCGTATTCAAAACAAACTGCGTTTATTGCTCCCGCTGATTTTCAAAGAGGTTCCTTACTTTCAAATCTTAATTTTAGAATAAATGATAAAATTACCATAGACAACTCTATAAGTCTAAGTACGTCATCACAAAATGCGCCTTATAATATTGGAAACACCGGATTTGGAAACCCAGCTTATGCATCGGGTATGATGATTCCTATTAACCCAATTTATAATGCCGATGGAACTTATTTTGGACTACCGGGCTCGGGTCAAAGCATTGTAGGAACTTTTAATCACAATATACTTGCTACTACTAAATTGGTTGATTATACTACCAGAACGAATCAATTAGTAGGTAGTGCTTCACTTACATATAAAGTAACTAATGATCTTACATTAAAAACTTTAATCGGTTTAGATTATCGCTTAACACAAGATCATCGTTATAGTGATCCACGTGTAAATGATTTTTTTAGTGTTGGTGGCCGGCTTTCAGATCAAAGCGATTGGAATACCAATTTAATTTCTACTACAACCGCTAACTATAACAAAAGAATTAAAGACAAGCATAATATAAATTTATTAGCTGGTGTTGAGTACCGTAAAGACCAAAATCAATGGTTCCAGGCAGATGTAGCCGGATTTCCAACTTATCTTCTCCAGTATGCAAGTGCAGGTTCTACAGAGGATAATGCTTCCGGGCAGTGGACTGCAAGTTCAACTTTTTCTCAATTTGGAAAAGTTGGATATTCTTTTATGAGTAAATATATTTTTAATTACACTGTTCGCCGGGATGGCTCCAGCAGGTTTGGGTTAAATAATAAGTTTGGTACATTTCACTCCGCACAAGTAGCGTGGAATCTTGATCAAGAATCTTTTATTAAAAAATCAAATACAATTTCTGCTTTAAAAATAAGATATTCTTTTGGTCAGGCAGGTAACGATCAAATTGGAAATACGCTATATGCCCAGTTGTATAGTGCAACCCGATTATATGGTGGTGGATCAGGTATCTTCCCAAGCCAATTAGGAAATCCTGATCTTTCATGGGAAACAAGGGAAGAAAATAATGTTGGACTCGATCTTGGACTTTTTAAAAATCGAATATTATTAACTGTAGATGCTTACAAAAAAATTAATAAAAATTTACTGGTTCCCCGATCACTTTATAATACTACCGGATTTACAACTGTTCAACAAAATTTAGGAAAAATTGAAAATAAAGGAATCGAATTTTTATTGTCAGTTGTTCCATTTGATGGAAAATTTAAATGGACTTCCTCTTTTAATATTGCTTTCCAAAAAAATAAAGTTATAGAACTTTATGATGGTCTGCAGGCACTTCCTGCTGATGCAACAATTAGAGTTGGGTATCCCCTGGGTTCATTCTATACATCCGAATGGGCTGGCGTTAATCCTGCTTTAGGTCGTGGTATGTGGTATGATATAAATGGAAACATTACGTATAATCCGACTGCAGCGGATAGAAAAATTATTGGTGATATTTTTCCTTCACACTTTGGTGGCTGGAACAATAATCTTTCTTACAAAGGATTCTCAGTAGACGCTTTTTTTCAATATGAGTATGGAAGAGTAAGAGGAGATGGGCAATTTCAACAAATGATGCGGATGGCAGGTGCTACAGTTAATACCTTATTATATGGATATGAAACTCGTTGGCAGAAACCCGGTGATATAGCACCTACACCCAGAACTGTAAATGGATTAGCGGATGTCAATAGTGTAGGATGGGCAACCGGTACCCGCTATGTTTTTAAAACCGATTATATACGGCTCAAACAACTTACATTTTCTTACGAACTTCCTACCACTATCATGAGTCGTTTCAGACTTGAAGGGGCAAAGTTTTATGTACAAGGTGTGAACTTATGGACATACACAAAATGGCCAAGTTATGATCCAGAATTTACGGGTGATAATTTTGGTATTCTGCCACAGTCAAAAAATATTATTGTGGGCTTACAGGTAAGATTCTAAATTTTCAAAGAAAAAAATAAATAATGAAAACAACAAAATTTTTAATACTAAGTTTTTTTATAGGACTAATTTTTCAGTCTTGTAAAAAACAATTGGATATCCCATCTCGAAATTCAATTGATGCATCACTTGCCTTAACTAATAAAGCCGGTATCGAAGGATCTTTAAATTCGGTTTATTCCATTTTAAAAAGAGAAGCGTTTTATGGCAGAGATCTATTTTCAATTCCCGATGCAATGGCTGATATCGCTTTTGCAAACGGAAGATCATCAAGGTTATTAGGTGAAAATAGAAATCAATCTCTTTCAAATATAACTACAGGATTATGGACTGGTGCCTATGGAGGTATCAATGAAATTAATTTAACTCTTGCAGCAATACCAAATATAGGCGACGCTACAGCTGCAGATAAAATTAGATGGGAAGGGGAGTTTAAATTTATGAGAGCTTTATTAATGTTTGAATTGGTAAAAAATTATGCTTATATCCCAACTTATACTGTTCCTTCTCAAGATAAAGGTGGAGTTGTTATTAATTTACAAGGATTTAATAACCCGGTAACTGCTGCAGCATTTTTCCCTTCAAGATCATCCACAGCGGCTTGTTATTCTCAAATTATGAGTGATTTATATACAGCTATTAATTTGTTGGCAAGTAATGGACGTGGATCAACTACTGGAAGAAATTATGGAAGTAAACACGCAGCGTTAGCCCTTGGGTCAAGAGTTAAACTCTATGAAGGTAATTGGGCAAAAGCTGATTCATTTGCAACTGCAGCTATCACTTTAACCAGTGGGATTGGCGCAATGACAAATACATCAAATTATGTATCGGGCTGGAGAGCTGCTGATCATCCTGAAGGTATATTTCAAGTATGGTATCAAAATGTTTTAGAAAATATTGGACAAAATACTTCACTTGCTGCAACACATACAACCCTTAAAGCACCTGGGGTTCCTCAAAATTATTGGGATGTTCGTCAAGGTCAGGGTGATTTAATGCCTAACGCATTTATACTCGGACAACTTGGAATCACAGGTCATCCATTCGCAACAACTCTAACAGCATCATCAACACCAACTACTGTCCCTCCTCCTGTCCTTACTTATAGCAATGACATTAGAAACCGTCTTTTCGAATGGGGCGTAAATGCATCTGGTCATTATGTAGAGTGTACAAAATGGTTTGGGAAAAGTGGTGCATCCAATTGGGATAATACAGTTGTAATTCGTTGGCCTGAATTATATCTTAATCGTGCAGAAGCAAGGTATAGAATGGGAAGCGAAGCAACAGCTTGGGCTGATTTAAATGTAATACGTTCTGCCCGATATATTGGTTTCGTTGTACCCGGTGTACAGGACTTTACTGGTCAGGCGTTGTTGGATGAAATTTTAAGACAACGTATGCTTGAATTTACTTTTGAGGGACATCGTTTTTATGATTTAAAAAGAAATGGTCTTACAATTAATAAAACAAATCCTGCTGTAACATTACCTCCTACAGATTTCAGACTTTTACCAAGAATTCCAACAAATGAAGTGGACGGTAATCCAAACATGGTGCAAAATTTTGGTTATTAATATTAAAATTGAAAAAACAACAATATGAAAAAAAATTATTTATTTATTTATATAAGTTTAATTTCCTTATTCCTTTCATCCTGTATTAAAGAAGATGTAAAATCATTCCAAGGAAATACCGTTGTAGAATTTGATGCTACTGTTTTTAATTCTGTAGCCGCCGGCTTCGCTTATCCTATACTTACGAGAGCTGCTGGCTATGGTCGTGCGGTAAGCACAGCTGACCCGAGTCTTACAAGAACATCTGGACAGATTAAACTGAGAGTAAATCTTGTTGGCCAGCAACGGAGCACAGTTGAAGTTATATCATACCAAGTATTAACTGTTACGCCGACAAGCCCCAATTTACTGGGTGCTTCAGGCACTCATTATAATACCAGCGGAACGTTTACTATACCTGCAAATAGCAGCTTTGGTGAAGTAGTAATTAATATTTTAAATCCTGGTATAAGTAGCACAATAGCAAGAGAAGTTCATCTTGAATTGCAAGGTAGTAGCACTAATATAAAAGCAAGCGAAAACTATAAAAAGATTGCAATCAGAATTGCGCAAAATTAAGATAACGTTGACGATAATTGACTCTAAATAAAAAAACTCCGGCTCATCACCGGAGTTTTTTTTATTTTAATACTTCCTGTAATTTTTGCTGAAGTTGTTCGCCACGCAAATCCTGCGCAACTATTTTTCCTTCAGGGTTTACTAATACATTAAAAGGTATACCGCTGATATTGTATAACGGAACTACCGGGCTGCTCCATTCCTGCAAATCACTGATATGTTTCCATGTTAATCCGTCTTTCATCACTGCTTTTGCCCATGACTCTTTGTTTTTATCAAGCGATACACCGAGTATTGTAAAATTTTTATCTTTAAATTTTTGATAAGCCGCTACAACATTCGGATTTTCTTCGCGGCAGGGCCGGCACCAGCTTGCCCAAAAATCAACCAACACATATTTTCCTTTGTAGGATGAAAGACTTATTTCTTTACCAGAAAGGTCGGGCATAATAATTTCAGGTGCTGATTTTCCTACCCATTGCTGGGTAGTTGCTAATTGCTGTTCCAGTTGTTTTTTCTGAGCATCCAATTGATCTTTTATTGCAGCAACGCCTTTATTTGCAGGAAATTTTGCTGCCGTACTATTTACAATTGTATTTACCTCATCATCATTAATTGGCTCCAGGTTGAAATGTGGGTTTTCGTTTCTGTTGGTCTGATAATAACCGAGCAGATACATTGCCAATGCGGGGTTATTTGATTTTTCAATTGCATTCAGACTAAAATTTTTTAAATCAGTTGCAGCTTGAAATCGTTGTTGCTTCAGCAAATTAACTTTGCTGTCAGCCGGGCTGATTCTTGAAAGACTGTCAGTTTGTAAATCGGCTTTATACAAATCAAGTAATCTATTTCCAAAACCGGTTAGAAACTCTTTTAGTTTTAAACTACCGGGAGAACCTGTCAATTCGTAACTATCTACATAATCATTTCCTTTTTCACTAAACGTTGCATTCACTTGAATTGAATTGGTATCATTCACAATTGTAACAGCCGGATAAATATTTTTATCGAGCCGGAGTGTATAAATTTTTTCTGCATCACTTGCGGTTTGAAATTCAAACCGGCCTTCTCTATTTATTTTTGAAGAATCTACAACCGTACGCTGCATTGTAGCCATTGGTATTTCTTCCAGGTATATCATCTGGGCTTTGCTATTGGTTAATGTACCCGACACTTTAAATGATTTTCCGGCAATTTCTTTTTTAGATTCTCCATTGCACCCGGCAATAACCACTGCAACACTTAAAATAAAAATCAGTTTACGCATTTTAATAAAATTATGATTTGAGTTTTTCCAATAACAGGCTGTTTACAATTTTGGGATCCGCTTTTCCTTTTGTTTGCTTCATTACTTCTCCAGTAAAAAGTGCAAGCAATCCTTTTTTCCCTTTTTTATATTCCAACACTTTTGTTTCCATTTTTTTTAAAATCAGATCTACTATGGGTTCCAGTTCGCCTGCATCTGATTGCTGAATCAGGTTATTAGCAATGGCTATCTGTTCAGGATCTTTTTCAGGATCATTTATCAGTTGAGAAAAAACTTTTGTTGATGCAGCTGAAAAACTTAGTTTATTTGATTGTACCAGATCAATAAGTGTGGCTAATTGTTTTGAAGAAATTGGAAATTGATTTATTTCCTGATTGTTTTCATTCAGCCAGGTTTTTACAGGACCCAACATCCAGTTGGCTGCAGCTTTAGGCCTCACCCCAACCTTTGCTAAAGCTTCGGTTGATAAGCCCAGCCCCGCTTCTGATGGAGAGGAGAGATTTTCGACAAGACTTTCAAAATAATTGGCAAACTCTTTTTCCTCCGTTAAAACAACAGCATCATAATCTGAAAGATGAAACTCCGATTTATATTTATTTATTCTTTGTTCGGGTAAAGCCGGAATAGAAGTACGAATTGTTTCAATAAAATTTTCGGATAAACTAAAAGGGGTAAGATCCGGATCGGCAAAATAGCGGTAATCATCTGCATCTTCTTTATCACGTATTGCAAATGTTGTTCCGGTTGAAGCATCAAAACTTTTTGTTTGCTGAATAATTGTTTCGCCGGATTCTAACATTTGTATCAAACTAGCTGCTTCGTATTCAATAGCACGTTTTACATTGCGTATTGAATTCAGGTTTTTCACTTCCACTCGTGTTCCCAATTTCGTTTCCCCTTTTTTTCTTACAGAAATATTTGCATCGCATCTAAAACTTCCTTCCTCCATATTGCCATCACATATTTCAAGATAGCGAACCAGTTTCCTTAATTCTGTTAAATAAGAATATGCTTCGTCACCACTTCTTAAATCCGGTTCACTGACAATTTCAATTAAGGGTGTACCAGCACGGTTATAATCTATACTTGTATTATGCTCATCCAGATCATGCAAGCTTTTACCCGCATCTTCTTCCATATGAATCCTGTTGAGTCGAATCAGTCTTTCTGAATCAGATGATTTAATTTTTACAAACCCTCCTTTGCAAATCGGTGTTGTATGTTGTGATACCTGATAGCCCTTTGGCAGATCGGGATAGAAATAATTTTTTCTTGCGAAATAATTATTTTTTTCAATTTCACAATTACATGCCAATCCCATTTTTACTGCAAATTCAATTGCTTTCTTATTCATTTTTGGCAATGTACCAGGATGACCAAGCGTAATTGGGCTGACATGAGTATTCGGTTCGGCTCCATAAGCTATACTATCACCGCAGAAAAGTTTACTCCTGGTTAATAATTGTGCATGCACTTCCAGGCCTACTATTGTTTCATATAAATTTTTGTTCTCCATATCAGAGCGGCAAAAATACGGCTCAAAGATTTAATAGGTTGTCAATTTAAATACAAAAGAATAATTTTAGAATTATCGGGCTAGTAATGTATATCGTTGGATTGAAAAGGACAAAAAACCCCGTAATGTTTATTACGGGGCTGCATCAGGGCTATACTTACAATTTTGTGAATTGCCTAAGTATTTATAGATCGGCTGTTTTTAATTTGCGTGGCATCTTCACTTCAATATTCTGCAATTTCCCATCACGTTTTATTTGCAAACGCATACTGGGTTTGTCTTTATTTTCTTTTACCAACTTTGCTATTTCATCAGCACTGTTTACTTCTTTATCGTTTACATGTGTTACAATATCATTTTCTTTTACACCTGCTTTGGCTGCATTACTCTCTTCGTCTACTTCTATTACTTTTACTCCTTTGCCATCATCGGTATCCTGAACAGATAATCCTAATTTGGGCTGACCACCATCATAAGAACGGCCATATCTGATTTTGGGAATACTTTCAAATTGCTTGAAATTCATTTCAGGCATTTTAAAATCATAATTCTGCCCCTCGCCAAATGCATAGCCTGTGATTCCTTTTGACTTGGTCAATTCTGCAGAAGCTTTGTTTTCTTTTTTATCCCGCATATAAGTAACGGCAACTTTATCACCTGGTTTGTGATTTTTTATTTCCTTAGAAAGTTCATCCGGGGTTTCAATTTTTTTATCGCCTATTTTAGTAATTATATCTCCTTCTTTTAAACCTGATTTTGAAGCTGCGCTTTCTTTTGTTATTTCCAGAATCTTTACACCATTATCCGTTTTTTCTGTTACTACACCAAGCATTGCACGGTTTTCACTTTCAGTATACAGATTCATTGCCCTTCCTCCTTCATCGCCCCATGCCATAGCACCGGGCCTTTTCATTCTCAACAAATTATTTCCAGACTTAATCTTCGATTTGTTAACAGTTATATCTCCCTCTTTCAATTCGCTTATGGGTTTGCCATTCACTGTAATATTATCACCATCCACTACGATGGTTATTTTTTCTTTGCTATCGCCTTTGCGGGTAACAATTATTCGTTCAAGGTCTTTGGGTTTTTCCTTATCTTTTTCATCCTGTGCATTTAAATCAGGAATAAATAATAAAGTTGCAATAACAGCGACCGTGAGTTTTGAAAATAACTGTTTCATAATTTTTATTTTTACTACGTTAAGTTTCGTAGAGCGAATATAAAGACATTTTTTTGAATACGAAACATTTCGGAAATGTTAAATAATTTTTTCTCTGAAAGGGACAATCACTTGTTGAGCGGATTTGTGATTTGATAGGTTCGCAGGTTATATCCGTCCACCTGTTGCAAACCAATGTATAGCATACCGCAACGCTCAAGCACTTTACAGGAGGCAATATTCCCCGGTTCTGCCCTCCCTGTAATTGTATTAAGATTCAATTTTTCAAAACCATATCGAATGCTCGAATAAGCAGCTTCAGTAGCAAACCCATTTCCCCAATATTTTTTTATTAACCGGTAACCCAGATCAACTTCATTTAATTCCGGTCTGTATTTTAGTCCGCACCATCCAATAAATTCATGGTTGGGTTTTAAATGAATTGCCCAGCGGCCATGATTATACAAAACGTATTGGGGTAAAATATTTTTTTCAAGGATTTCTTTTGCATGATTTAGATTCCAGATTGGATCATGAGTGAAGCGGGTTACTTCCGGATCATTATTCAGATCATAAATTAATTGAACATCATCGGGTGTAAACAGGCGAAGAAACAGCCGTGATGTTTCGATGATGACTGTGTATGCCATACCTCTAAAAAACTATTTAAATTTTAGAGAATAGAACACGGATGATACGGATCAGATAGATATTCACAGATAAATCCGTGTAAATCCGTTTTATCTATGTTATCCGTGTTCCAATTTTTCATTTTTAACAGCTTCTAAGGTATGGCATACTTACTCTATAAAAGTATGGCATCCACCGATAGCAGATACCATACTATAACAACGATTTTATTTTATCAATCACCTGCTGAAGGTTTCCGGCATCCTGCCCTCCGGCAGTAGCTAATGTTTTTTGTCCGCCTCCGCCGCCGTTTATTAATGGAGCTACATATTCCTTGATTATTTTTCCAGCGTCTAAATTTTTTGCAGCAACTACTGTGTCAGAAATTCCGACTGCTACAAAAGGTTTGCCTCCGATATTTACACATAACACGGCTACATGATCCCGTACATGATTCTTCAGATCAAAACAAAGTTTCTTTAAAGCATCGGCATTGCTAACTTCTATTATATCACCAATAAAGTTCACACCATTAATAATTTCATCTTTCTGAAGTAACTCATTCCGTATGCCCACTAACTGCCTTGCCTCCATTACTTCAAGGTGCTTTTTCAACTCATTGTTTTCTGCCTGAAGATTTTCGATAGACTTCTGAATGTCTTTTGGATTTTTTAATGACTCACGAATAGCCCGAATTGATTCGAATGAATTGTTGATGTATTTCTCAGCTTCTATACCGCATACAGCCTCCATTCTCCGAACGCCAGCTGCTACTGCTGTTTCGGTAGTGATTTTGAAAATACCGAGTTCACCAGTAGCGCCGACATGAGTACCTCCGCATAATTCGATTGAATAAGTGGGATCAATAATTACAACTCTTACTTTATCGCCATATTTTTCTCCAAACAATGCCATTGCCCCCAACTTCATTGCTTCGTCTTTTGGCATTTCATTTATTATTACTGGAATATTCTCTCTTATTTTTTCGTTCACCAGTTTTTCAATAGCAACAATTTCATCATCTGTAACTTTTGTAAAATGAGAAAAATCGAAACGCAAATGATTTTCGTTTACCAGGCTTCCTTTTTGTGCTACGTGTGTTCCTAATAGTTTTCGTAAAGCTGCATGCAGCAAATGTGTAGCTGAGTGATGAAGCTCAGTATTTTTTCTTTTCCTGTGATCAACTTTTGCAAAAACAGTTCCAGCTAAATTATCGGGTATTGAGTCTACGAAATGAATAATAAGATCATTATCTTTTTTTGTGTCCACAACATTTAGCCTCACCCCAACCTTCGCTGAAGCTTCGGTTGGTAAGCCCGGCCCCTCTCCTGGCGGAGAGGGGAGAAACAACACTCCTCTATCACCAACCTGTCCGCCACTTTCGGCGTAAAAAGGTGTTGTTTCTAAAACGAGCTGATAAGATTCTTTTCCTTTCGCTTTTACTTTCCGGTACTTAACAATTTTTGTTTCTGATTCCAAACCATCATAACCCATGAATTCGTTTCTTGCATAATCATCCAATACAATCCAGTCTTCTGTATCAATAGTACCTGCTGCACGGCTGCGGGTTTTTTGTAGTTGCATTTCTTTTTCGAAACCTTCCTGATCGACTGAAAGTTTATTTTCCAAGGCTATCAGATTTGTGAGATCAATAGGGAAACCATACGTATCATATAACTCAAAAGCATTCTTACCAGAAATATTTCCTTCTTTTATTATATCATCAATTCTTTTCAATCCTTTATCCAACGTTCTTAAAAAACCTTCTTCTTCTTCTTTCACAACTTTTGTTACAAAGTCAAGTTGTTTTAATAATTCAGGAAAAACATTCTCAAATTGTTTAGCCAATACCGGCATGAGTTGATGCAACAAGGGTTGTTTAAAATCTAAATAAGAATAGTAATAACGAACGGCTCTTCTTAAAATTCTTCTTATTACATACCCCGCTCCGGTATTGGATGGCAGTTGCCCATCAGCAATCGTAAATGCAATTGCTCGGATATGATCTGCAATAACTCTGAAAGCTACATCCTGTTTTGTATCACTAAAACTGTATTTCTTCTTTACAATTTTTTCTGTTGCTGCAATTGTTCCCGTAAAAATATCTGTATCGTAGTTTGAAGTTTTGCCTTGCAATACTCTTACTAATCTTTCCAAACCCATACCTGTATCTACATGTTTTGCTGGCAGCTGTTCCAGTGTCCCGTTTTTTAAACGGTTGAACTGAATAAATACATTGTTCCAGATTTCAATTACCTGCGGATTATCATTGTTTACCAAAGTACTTCCATCAATTAGTTTTCGTTCTGCATCGGTTCTGCAATCCACATGTATTTCAGTACATGGGCCACAAGGTCCGGTATCACCCATTTCCCAAAAATTATCTTTTTTATTGCCAAGTAAGATTCGGTCACCATCAATCACTTTCTTCCATTCGTTCCATGCTTCTTCATCTTTGGGCAATTTCTCTTTTGCATCACCTTCAAACACGGTAACATACAAGCGATCTTTTGGTATTCCATAAACATCAGCTAATAATTCCCAACTCCAAGCAATAGCTTCCTTTTTAAAATACCCGCCTGCCAGTCGGGCAGGATCACCAAAGCTCCAGTTGCCCAGCATTTCAAACATGGTGTGGTGATATGTATCCACTCCTACTTCTTCCAAATCATTATGCTTGCCACTTACACGCAGGCATTTTTGTGTATCTACAATACGTGTATGCTCTGGTTTTTTATTGCCTAAGAAGTAGTCCTTAAATTGGTTCATTCCTGCATTGGTAAACAAAAGAGTAGGATCGTTTTTTACAACAATAGGCGCACTGGCAACGACATGATGTTGCTTGGATGCAAAAAAATCTAAAAACTGCTGTCTTATTTCGGCTGCCGTCATCATATTGAATCCTGTGTTTGGGTTGATTTTTGCTGAGTGTACCCCTATATTTGTACACCTTACGTAAATGGGTAGCAAAGTTAAGAGA